>JBGQCZ010000215.1:0-7924 GCA_041495645.1 Gemmataceae bacterium
CGAATTCCTCGGACATTTCGCCGAAGACTTCCGAGAAATTGACGCCGGCCTTTTCGAACACGCCTCCTTCGATCATCACGCGCGAACGCCCTCCGCCTCCGCCGGGCCGTTCCCACAAATCCTCGCGAAACGCTGCCCCATCCACGCGCTCTAGTCCGGCGCAAATGCGGTCTTGCAACGAGCGGAAGTAATCAACGGAGCGGGAGTGCAAATCGCCGTTTGACATGGTGAGCTCCGTTGAGGTGCCGACGCGGACAACGGTAGGATACTCGCTGTTGGGGCGTCGGCGACGTCACGCTTCGGCCGCGGAAATAGGCAACGGGAAAACGAGACTGACTCGCGTTCCGCGACCGATTTCACTCGCGATCGTGCACGAACCACCGTGAAGGGCCGCAATCGTCTTTACCAACGCCAGCCCAAGGCCGACCGACCCGCCGCCCGACGTGCGCGCCGGATCAGCCCGATAGAATCGATCGAACACGTGTGGAAGATGAGCGGGCGAAATTCCCGATCCCGTATCGATTACCTCAACGTGCAGGCCATTTTTTTCGCGAGCGGCATTGAGCGTGATCGTTCCGCCGCGCGGTGTGTAAGCCAGGGCGTTGGCCACCAGATTCCCGACCGCGCGCTGAAAGAGTGTTCGATCCAGATCGGCGACGAGTCCATCCGCGGCGGTGACGACCAGTTCGATCCCGGCGTCGTGGGCCGCGGCTTCGTAGAATTCGCGCACGGTCGCCAATTCGCGTGCCAGCTCCAACCGTTGTTTCGCGATCTGATGCTGCGGACTTTCGGCGCGCGCGAGGAATAGAAGGCTGTCGATCAAGCTCGCTAGCCGTCCGAATTCCTCCAGGCTCGATGACAGGATCTCGCGATAATTCTCCGGCGAGCGCGGTTGTCCGAGGGCGACTTCCACTTCACCGCGCAGATTGTTGACGGGGGTGCGCAGTTCGTGGGCGATGTCGGCGGAGAATCGTTCCAGGCGAAGGAACGATTCTTCCAGGCGATTCAGCATGTCGTTGAACGTGACGGCGAGCGCCGCCAATTCGACGGGGAGTAAGTGGAGGTCGATGCGCTCGTGCAGCGTGCTGGAGCCAATGCGTTGGAGCGTTTGGCTGATTTCGCGCAGCGGCCGGAGCCCGCGACGCGCCAGCGCATAACCGGCGACAGCGCAACCCAGCAGCGCGATCGTGAGCGTAAGGCCCGCGTACCATCGATAGCTGGACAAGAGCTCTTCTTCGTGAGTGCGGTCCATCGCCACTTGAACGACGCGGCCTGAGCCTCCGGCAATAAGGACTGCAAGGACGCGAAAACTGCCCCCCGACGCGGACCGGAGTTCCGCCGAACGCCCGGTTTCCGACGCGGCCGCCGCCGGAAACTGATCCGCCGGCAGGTGCACGCGCATACCCGCTGTTTCCGCGATGATTGTCCCGCTCGAATCCAGCACGCGCATGTAGAGTTGCCCGGCCGAATGCCCCGACGACTCGCGTTCGACTTCCTCCCGGAGTTCTCGATCGTCGTTGGGCCGGTCGCGCATGATCGTCAGCAGAATCCGTGCCTTGTCTGCCAGGAAATGATCGTCCTCGCGATCGAGCGTGGCTACCAGAGCCCAATAGAGAAAGCAAATGGCGGCCAGGATCAGCACGAAAGCGGACCCCGCATACCAGGCCGTGAGCCGGGCAGCCAGCGACCAGCGCGGATACTTAATGGGCAGGCGGGCCGAACCGGACGCGGCCTCAGGTCCGATCTTCGAGGACGTAGCCGACGCCGCGGACGGTGTGGAGGAGTTTTCGTTCATACGGATCGTCGATCTTGGAGCGGAGCCTTCGCACGTGGACATCCACGACGTTGGAATCGCTTTCGAAGTTCACGTCCCAAACCTCGCGGGCGATGAACGCGCGCGACAATGGCTTGCCCTTGCTGCGCGCCAACAGTGCCAGGAAAGTGAATTCTTTCGGAGTGAGATCGACGCGCTGCCCGCTTCGCGAGGCTTTGTGGCAAACCAGGTCGATCTCCAGATCGGCGATTCGAAAAGTCTCCGGTTGGTTACCGGCCGTGCGTCGCAAGATGGTTTGAACCCGGGCCAATAACTCCGAAAACGCAAACGGCTTGACCAGGTAATCGTCGGCGCCCATTTGCAGCCCCTTCACCCGGTCCCGCACGCTGTCGCGAGCGGTCAGGAACAGCACCGGGGTCTGCTTCCCGGCTTTGCGCAATTCCGTCAGGATCGACCAACCGTCTCGCTCCGGGAGCATCACGTCGAGGATCAGCAAGTCGTGATCGCCGGCCTGGGCAAGTCGCAAGCCCTCGTCGCCCGATTTGCACGCGTCCACGGAGAATCCGCTCTCCACCAGGCCCTTTTGCAGATAGGCAACGGTCTTGCGTTCGTCTTCGACAATGAGAATTCGCGAGGACATCGGTTTCTCGGCGATGCGACTTACCAATGGTAAGAGTTAGCGGAATCCATCGACGCGACAAGTTTTGGGCGAGCGGCGGTAGGAAATCCACCCGTAGGAAATCCACCCGTAGCAGCAGGCTTTAGCCTGCGCGAGGAGCGAGTGGGTCCCTGCGCAGGCTAAAGCCTGCGGCTACGGCGCTCTGGAACATCGCTGCCTCCCGATTAACATAGCGCCGAGCCCATTTTCCTTTTCGGAGCCACCGCCATGCGATTCGTCTCCCTCGTCGGCTTGGCACTTTTTTCATGGCCGGTTCATGCCCAGCCGGCATCCTTCAAAGCCGGCTTCGCCGAACGCGACATCACGCCCGAGATCGGCATGGAAGTGCCCGGCGGTTATGGCAAGTCCTATCACCGCACGCTGCACGATCCGTGCAAAGTTCGTGCGGCGGTGTTCGACGACGGCAAGAATATCGTCGCCCTGGTCGGCATCGACGCGCTGGGGATCGAACGCGTCACTACGCTGAAAGTTCGCAAAGCCATCAGCATGAAGACCGGCATTCCCGAACACGCGATCCTGCTGGGCGCGTCGCACTCGCATTCCTCCGGCCCGCTTTCCGGCACCATGCCCGGCGATTACGATCATGCCTCCGAGCTCGTGAAAGACCTCGCTTACAACAAATCCACGACCGTCGATCCGAAGTTCCTCGACAAATGCGAGAAGGCCCTGATCGACGCGGTGTGCGCCGCTTACGAAGCGCGGGCCGAGGTGAAGGCAGGCATTGGCCGCGGGAAGGAAGACCAGGTCGCGTTCAATCGCCGCTTTCGCATGCGCGACGGCGGGACCGTCACCCATCCCGGCCAGGGCAACGACGCTATCCTCGAACCCGCCGGGCCGGTTGATCCCGAAGTCGGCGTCATCGGCTGCTGGGACAAAGACCGCAAGAAGCTCATTGGCTGCGTGGTCAACTTCTCCTGCCACGCCACTACCAGCCCCGGTGGGATTTCCGCGAATTACCTCTATTACCTGGAGAAAGTCATCAAGGGCTATTACGGCCCGGAGACGGTGGTCGTTTTTCTCAACGGCGCATCGGGCGATGTAACCCAGGTCGATAACCGCAATCCGCTGCGCCACCGCGATCCCGAAGCGTTTGCTGCATTCGTCGGCGGGCGTGTCGGCGCCGAGGCGCTCAAGGTTTTGCTGACTATGGAGCCGGGCATGCTTCCGCCCGTGAATGCTCAAACAAAAGTCCTGCAAATCAAACGCCGAGCGCCTGATGCCGAGCGCGTCGAAAAATGCCTGGAGATGGTCAAGAAACCGGCGGCCAAGGGGCAAGAGACCGAGTGGACCTTCGCCAAGGAAATCGTCATGCTTGACGCCCGGATCAAGAGGGAGCCGATTGCCGACGTCGAGGTTCAAGCCGTGCAAGTCGGCCCGGCGGTGTTCCTGACCACGCCGGCCGAGTATTTCTGCGAGTTCGGTCTAAAGCAAAAAGCCGCGAGCGGGTTTCCATTTACATTCCCCGTATCGCTCGCCAACGGCTGCGTGGGCTACGTGCCGACGGAGGAAGCCTTCGGCCCGCACGGCGGTGGCTACGAAACCCGCCTCACCAGTTACAGCAACCTGGAAATCACCGCCGGCACCAAGATGATGGAAACCGGCATCGAACTCGCGAAGCAAATGAAACCCGGCGACGTCCCGCAGCGGCCAAAACATCCGCCGTTCACCTCCGCGTGGAGCTATGGCAACGTGAAGCCGGAAGTGAAGTAAACATGGTCTTTCAACCGATTTCCAGCACGAGTCGCGGCCCGTCCAATACGAAGCGGTGCTGATTGATGACATCACGGCCAAGCAATACGAATGGCTCATCCGGGTGGCCCGCAACCTCGACGATGGTCGGTGGCAACGGCTGAATTGCCAAAGCGAGTTGGTACAGCGACAACTGCACTACCGCGCCGCCGAGTCCTTCGAATTCCGCGACGCGCGAGGCCGTCAACCCAAACGCTTGAATCACATTCAGAGGAACAATTGTGCGATCGGCCGCACAATCGACTTGGGCAGGAATATCGCGGACCGTTGTCGTTCCATTTGGGTCCGCAAGGCTCAACATGACAAAGGGAGCGGGCGGTGTGCGCTGAGTGACATAATGGTAAGTGATCATGGTCGCTGTTGATTCCGGATTTCGCGGACCAGTCCGGATCGTTCGCGCTTTGGCAGCAACGCGGGGTCCAGCTTGACTTCGATTGGCGGCGTTTCCGACGCATCGAGTCGAACCGTAAGTTGCATCGGGCCAGTCGGCACTTCGGGCGGCAACGTCAACGTGACCTTGCGGTTTTCCGGAACGATAACCGGCATTTGCAACTCAATCATGCTTGCTCCAGTAGCGAACCTGACCATTCGGAAATTTGTAGCCCTGTCGCTCCGCGAGAGGAACGCCGACCTCTCGCGGAGCGAGAGGGCTACAAGTGAATTCTACCGCGTCTCCACCGTTACCGCCATCACCACCGGTGCTGTATTGTCCGGACCCTTCACCAGTTCAATCTCGGCGATGGCGGTTTCGCGTTTCGGCGTCACCGCGAAGTAGCGAATCTGCTGCCCACGCAACGCGAAGGCAAACTTGGATCCGGGCACATCCACGCGACGGATGTAGTCGGCGAACTGTTCGCCGTTTTTCAACTCGTGATCCTCATCTTTGCCGTCGGCATAGTGCAGGCGCACGATCATGGTCACGCTGCCCTTCTCCGAGTACGGGAAGCCCCAGCCGCTCACCCCGCTCAGGAAGTGGATCGCCTTTGCGGGCGCGTTGCACGGCAACTTGACCGCCTTGGGCATCGTCGGCGGGAACTTGCCTTGCGGACTGTAGAGCATGATCGCGTTCATCACTTTGTCGTTCTTCGGCTCGATTAGGTAAAACGGCACGCCCTCGAACGTCTTCGGCGTCCAGTCGCGGAAGATCAGCCGTTCGGCCGCGCCGTCCTCGCTGTAAAACATGCCCTTGCTGCTGACAATCGTGGCGGCCTTGTCGAGCGGGATCGGCAGGAACTTGCCGCGTTTAGTCAGGAACTCGAGCAGATTCGCGATTTCCTCGGGCTTCACGGTCTTTTCAAAGCCATCGGGCATGAGCGACTTGTTCGACGCCTGCAACTCCTCGACTTCCGACCGCTGCACGACGTGCCGCTTCGCTTCGGCGTCGATGATTTCGATGGTCGTCTTGGTTTCGCTGGCGAGCAGACCGTTGAGGCTGCGGCCGTCCTTGAATTCGACGCGGTAGATGCGGAAGTTGCCTTCGACGTTGCGGCTCGGGTCGAGGATATCGACGAGCAGATGCTCCTTGGTGTGGACCGCCACGCCGGTGAGGTCCGGGCCGATCTGCTCGCCCTCGCCGGAATGGCGATGGCACTTGGCGCAATTGTTCTTGTAGACCAGTTTGCCGGCCTCGGCGTCGCCAGTCTTTTTGGTGAGCGGCAGGAACTGATCGATGACCTTCTGCCGGTCCGCATCCGGCAACCCGCCGCCACGCGACAGGATTGTTCTGGCTTGCGCCGCGATGCGCCGATCCAGGTGAGTGGCCAGCGCTTGCCGCTGATCGAGTGCCAGGTCGCCGAGCGGAATCTGCCCTTTGTCGAGTGCATCGAGCAGCGTGCGCGTCAATTCGACGCGTCCGAGCAGAGCGCGAACCACGGCGGCACGACCGGACGGCGGCAAAGACGAATAGCGCTTCACGAGCGCGGGTGCGACGGCCGATGAATCGCTATTTCCCAAAGCATCGATCACGCCAGCGGTGAATTGCGGCGTACTTTGCGGGGTGACGGACGCGAGGAACTTGCTGATCGTTTCGGCGTCGGAAACGCCGATGCCGATGACCTGGCGAATGGCTGCTACGCGGTCATCGTCAGATTGCTTTTCGTCCAAGGCTTGCGAGAGCATCGACTTGGCGATTTCGGCGGCTTGTTTTTCGAAGGTCTTGCTGCCGATTGTGGTCGCGAATTTGAGTAGATCGGCGCGTGCTTTCGGCGAAGCCTTTTCCAGCAGTCTGGCCAACGCGGCTTCGGCTTCATCGGAAATTGTCTGCTTGTTCGTCTTGGACCAGCCTTTGGCTAACCCGGCGAGAATTGTTTCCAAAACCGCTTGATCAGCCTGAGAGAGCGCCGCTATTAGGCCACTCGGTGATTGATCCTTGCCGCGTGCGTAGTGCTCGGTGACCGCGGCAAGAACGGACAGGCTTGAAGCGGGAAGAGCTCTACCCCGCTGAGCAACTGCGGTCAGCACATGGGAATCATGCGTTGCCAGGGCGATAATCATCGCGTCTCGAACAATCGGATCGGTGGGAAACTCGGGCTTTGCCAGAAGGTCGGCCAAGTATGAAGCGATTCCTCGGTGCGGGCGTCTCTCCGAATAATCAAGCAATAACCGCACCATTTCAGATTCTGGATTGATTGGAAACTGGTACGAAACGTGCGCGCCGCCCTCCGTCCGAAGGCGCTGCGCCGTCAGCCGCCAAAACATGTTCGGATTCTTGAGCGCCTCCCACAAGTGTTCCGGTTTCGCGTTCGCGAGCGACAAGGGCTGTTCCGGCTTCGCGTTCTTGGCCACAACGCGGTAAATGCGGCCATGCTTCTTGTCGCGAAGATCGGTTTCGTAGGCGGCGCCGCGGCCGGTGCGGTAGCCGGGCGGGGTGGGGTTGTGTTGGACGATGTAGTTGTACCAGTCGATGACCCATACGTTTCCGTCGGGACCGACCTCGGCCATGATCGGCGCGCTCCATTCGTCGTCGCTGGCCAGAAGATTGCCGAAATAGCGAGCTTTGAAATCGGCGCCGTTGGGCGTGAGTTCGAACATGGCTACGAGGTGCCCGGTCGGCTCGCAAACGAACTGGATGCGGTTCCAATACTCGCGCGGATAGGTGCGGGCCGTGTAAATGGCGGAGCCGGCGGCCGCGGTGAATCCGCCGTGATAATCGACCTGCCGTACCTTCGTCGTGATCGGCTCAAAGTGGTTGTCGGGCGCGATGTTTCGAAGCACGGTCGGCGATAGCCCGCGAACCTTCTCGTAATAGCGGTTCGGAATCGGCATGAACACCGACGGGCAGCCGTTGGCCGTAGAGCCGAAGAGGTGGCCTTCCTCGCTGAAACCAACGCCCCAGGAATTGTTGCTGGTGCTGCGCAGGAATTCGAGCTTGGCGACCTTGAGTTCTGAGGGACTCGGCTGGGAGGGCGAGGCTCCTGCCGAGCCGGGGCGTTTAGGCTCGGCGGGAGCCTCGCCCTCCCGCTTCGCCTCGCCCCCCCGATTCGGCTTTTCGACCTTGAAGCGGAAAAAGCCCTGGCTGAAGCGATGGCGTTCCTCGGCGACAGCGCCGACATAGCCCGAATAGCCGACCATGCCGTAAATCCAATTGTCGAGCCCATACCGCAGGTTGCTCGGGCCGGCGTGGGTGTCTTGGGTGCCCCAGCCGGTGAAGAGCACCTCGCGCAGGTCGCATTTGTCGTCGCCCTTGGTCGCTTTCAGGAACAGTGTGTGCGGGGCCTGAAGCA
>JBGQCZ010000216.1:0-7910 GCA_041495645.1 Gemmataceae bacterium
CTTGGCAATGCCGAAGTCCATCAGCACGGCACGAGTAGTCTTGCCTGACCCGGTGGCGGTGACTTTCTCGACCATCACATTGGACGGCTTGATGTCGCGATGGATGATCCCCTTCTGGTGCGCGTGTTGGATGGCGTTGCAGACCGGCACGAACAGTTCCAGCCGCTCGCGCGGCGTCAGGTGGTTGTCGTCGCAGTATTTGGTGATGGGGACGCCGTGGACCAACTCCATGACGAAGTAGGGCCGGCCTCCGCTAACACAAGCCTGAAGCGCCAGCGAAGGAGAATTGCCGGCATCCTTCGCTGGCGCTTCAGGCTTGTAGGGGATCGTGCCGCCGTCGAAGACGCGGGCAATGTTGACGTGGTCCATCACCGCCAGGGCCTGCCGTTCGGCTTCGAAGCGGGCGATAACCTGCTTCGAGTCCATGCCCGCCTTGATGACTTTCAGGGCAACCTTGCGCTGCACGGGCTGCGTCTGCTCGGCCATGTAGACAGTGCCCATGCCGCCTTCGCCGATTTGCTGCAGGAGCTTGTAGGGGCCGATCATGGTGCCAGGGAGTTCGCTGGTCTGATGATCAACCGTTGCCTTGGCCGCCGCCGGTACCTGCAAAAACGACCCCAGTTGCCCATGGTGGCCGAGAAGTTCTTCCACTTCACGCCGCAACTCAGCATCGCCCGCACAGGCAGAATCGAGATACGCCTGCCGTTCCGGCGGCGAACGGAATTCCGCCGCCGTCAGGAAGATCTCTTTGGCTTTGCTCACGGATGCGTTCATGGAGTCACCTTCGGCCCGTTCATCCGGGCCGTCAGACAGTGCGACGAAAGGAGATCGAACCCGCCAAAATAAATGGCTGGGCCAGGAAAATCATGGAGACGATGCGTCGCTCGAATCGGCCTTGGCCAGTTCGCGGCGCAGCCAAGTGCGGGCAAACGTCCAGTTGCGCTCGGCCGTGCGCAACGACAGCCCCAAAGCCTCCGCGGCCTGCGGCAGGGTCAGGCCGGCGAAATAGCGGAGTTTGACGAGGTTGGCGGCGACCGCATCGGCCTCTTCGAACTTGCTCAACGCCTCATCCAAGTCGAGTAACTCATCGGGCGGCTCGGCGGCGACCGGGGCCACATCATTGATGTCAATCCGATGCCGCCCGCCGCCATGTTTGATGCGTTTCTTGCGCCGGGCGCTCTCCACCAGAATTCGCCGCATCGCCTCGGCCGCCGCGGCGAAGAAGTGGCCGCGGTTGGCAAACTCCGGCGAGACACGGGGTTCGTCCCCGTGGATTTCTCGCGGCTCGCTCACCAAGCGTAAATATGCTTCATGCACCAACGCCGTCGCTTGCAACGTCTGGCCTGGTTTCTCCTGAGCCAGCCGCTGGGCCGCCAGTTCGCGCAGTTCGGCATAAACCAATGGCAAGAGTTGCTCCGCGGCGCGCGGGTGGCCTTCGTCGATTGCGGACAGGATGCGTGTGACTTCGTTCATCGCCGCCGCTTTCTAGGAAGGTCGTTTGAGTTTCCAAGAGTGTAACCGGTTTGAAATGCGAACGCCAGCAGTAAGGGTTGATTCGCCAGATTGCAACTCCCTATTGACTAAGCCTTTGCATTGTTCATTCGCCGATTGTCCCAATCGCCATCCGGGCCATACGAATACCATGCTAGAATCCTGACGTGCCGGCTGATTGCCGGTCATTTGTGCGCTGGTGGGCGGCTATTCACCGCTTGCCGGCGACGCCTGACCTCTGGGTCGTACCCGCTCAGCCCGGCCGTCGCCTTTCGGAGTTCGTCCATGTTGCCCTTGTTGGCAGCGTTCGACTTGAGTTTCACCGACGTTCTGACGCACCCCATCACGATCGTGATCATGGGCGTGGTGGCGGTCCTCGCGCTGTTTGAGATGCTGGGCCTGCGTTACATGCCCAACGACCGGGTCGGCGTGGTCGAAAAATTGTGGTCGCCCAAAGGCTCCGTGTCCGAAGGCAAGCTGCTGGCGCTCAATGGCGAGGCCGGCTACCAGGCGGACCTGCTGCGCGGCGGTATCCACTTCGGCTACTGGCGCTGGCAGTTCCGCATCCACAAGCTGGCGCTGGTGACCGTGCCGCAAGGCCAGATCGGCTACGTCTACGCCCGCGACGGCGAACCGCTCACCGCGAGCCAAACGCTCGGCCGCTTGGTGCACTGCAACAACTTCCAGGACGCGCGCGCGTTTCTCAACGGAGCGGCGAGCGATCCTGGAGCGTCAGCGACCGGTCTGACAGTCGTGGGCCAACGCGGCCGGCAGCGGGCCATTGTGCGTGAAGGCGTTTATGCCATCAACCAGGCGTTGTTTGTCGTTCTCACCGTCAACAACGTTTACCGGCTGCCGCTCTCGGGCAGTCAGGAATTGCAGAACATCGTTTCCTGGCAGCAGGAACTGCAGGCTATCGACGGGTTCAGCCCGGTCGTGATCGGCCGGCCCGTGGAAATCGTCGATCCGTTGCACCCGGAATCCACCATCAAGGTGGACTCGATCGGCATCATCACGGTGCACGACGGCCCGTCGCTGCCCCCGGGCGAGATCATCGCTCCGTCGGTCGGCAACGAACGCAACGACGCCAACTATCACAACAACTACCAGGACGTGGAGGCATTTCTAGCTGCAGGCGGTCGCCGCGGCCGGCAATACGTTCCGCTCACCGACGGCACCTATTTCATCAACCGCTGGTTTGGGACCGTCGAAATCCACCCGAAGACGGTGGTGCCGATCGGCTTCGTCGGCGTGGTCGTGAGTTACGTCGGCCGGCAGGGCCGCGACGTGTCCGGCGACGCCTTCCGCCACGGCGAGCGCGTCACCGAAGGCGAACGCGGCGTGTGGGAAAAACCGCTCGGCCCCGGCAAATACCCGTTCAACACCTACGCCGGCAACATCGTCCTGGTGCCGACCACGAACTTCGTGCTGCACTGGATCACCGGCAAGACCGAGCAACATCGTTATGACGAAAGTTTGAAGAGCATCGACCTGGTGACGCGCGACGCGTATGAACCGTTGCTGCCGCTGTCGGTGGTCGTTCACATCGACTACCAGCGGGCCCCGAGCGTGATCCAGCGCTTCGGCGACGTGAAAAAGCTCATCACGCAGACGATCGACCCGATGTTGAGCGCGTATTTCCGCGATATCGCCCACAAGAAGACGATGCTGCAACTGTTGCAGGAACGCGACGACATTCAAAAGGAGGCCCGCGAGGAACTGAAGCGGAAGTTCCGCGACTTCGACATTGAGTGCGTAGACGTGCTGATCGGCAAACCCGGCACCGGCCAGGCCGACAGCAAGATCGAAACGCTGCTCGAACAACTCCGGCAGCGGCAATTGTCGATCGAGCAAATCGAGACCTACGAGCGCCAACGTGCGGCGGCGGAAAAGCTCAAGACGTTGAACGAGGCCCAGGCGATCGCCTCGAAACAGACAGAACTGACGAATTCGCACGTGCAGGTGGAGATTATCGAGAACCAGTCGGAGGCGGAACTGGCGCGAGCCCGCAAGCAGGCCGAGCAGACGATCGTGACTGCCCAGGCCGAAAACCAGAAGCGGATTCTGAACGCCGAGGCGGACCTGGTCCGCGCCCAGCGGCAGGCCGAGCAAACGGTCGTCACCGCCGAGGCCGAGGCCAAGCAACGCACGCTGGCTGGCAAAGGCGAGGCGTCGCGATTGATGCAGATCGGTTTGTCGGAAGCGAGCGTGCTGCTGCGAAAGATCGGCAGCTACGGCGATCCGCGATTGTATGCCGTCTCGCAAGTGGCAGAGCATCTGTCAAAGAGCCAGCAACCGCTGGTTCCCGAGCGAATGTTCATCGCCGGCGCCAGCAGCAACGGCGACGGCCATGCCAACGGCGCGTCCAACGGCATGCTGGGCCTGCTGTTCAGCCTGCTGGTCGCCGAGAAGTCCGGCTTCAAGCTGGCCGACGACGATCCCGAGCTGAAGTCGCTTCGCGAGTATGCGGACAAGATGACGAAGGAGTCGCTGACAGTGGCGGAGGAACCGGCGAAGCCGGCTGCGGCTGAGCCGGTGAAGTCATAACGCAATGGCAGCGCATACAATGAGCGGAGCAGCATCAGTTGCTCCGCTCTTTTCATTTGCGAGCAAATGCGCTCGAAGAGAACAGGAGGCGCGCCATGCAATGGGAAGATCGCGAGGAAAGTCAGAACGTTGAAGACCGGCGCGGGATGGGCGGCGGGACGAAGCTGGCTTTGGGCGGCGGGGCAGGCGGGATCGTCGTGGTGATCCTCGCCCTGGTGCTCGGCGTCAATCCGGGATTGCTTCAGCAGTTCCTGGGCGGCGGCGGGCAAGTGCCAGGTGGCCAAGTTGATCCGGCCGAAGATGAAGTGGCCAAGTTTTCCAAGGTCGTCTTCGGCGACACCGAGCGAATATGGGACGAGCAATTCCGCAAGATGGGCAAACAGTATCGGAAACCGACGCTCGTTTTGTACGACGGGGTGGTAGAATCGGCCTGCGGCGAAGCCGAAAGCGCTGTCGGCCCGTTCTATTGCCCCGGCGACAGCAAGGTCTACATCGATTTGCATTTCTACCGCGACATGGAGAAGAAGCTCAACGCGCCTGGAGAGTTTGCCCGCGCTTATGTGATTGCTCACGAAGTCGGACATCACGTGCAAACGTTGCTCGGCTATTCGAAACTCATGGACGATGCCCGGCGAACGCGCAACGAGCTTGAGGTAAAGCACATGTCTGTGCGGATGGAATTGCAGGCCGATTATTTTGCCGGCGTGTGGGCCCATTACGGGCAGGAGAAATACAAGTTCCTTGAAAAAGGCGATCTCGAATCAGCGATAAACGCCGCGAATCAAATCGGCGACGACCGCTTGCAAAAGAGATCCAAGGGTTATGTTGTCCCTGATTCCTTCACACACGGAAGTTCGAAGCAACGTATGCGCTGGTTCAAGGAAGGATTCGATACCGGCGACGTGGACCGGGCGAAGTTGTTGTTCAGTTTGCCGTACGAAAAACTGTGAGCGGCGGCTGAATTCGGGTATAGTGCATTCAGGAAACTTGGTCTGGGTCATCTCATGCATTTGATTACATACCCATCGGGCACTGTTGGTCCGCTACCGCCAGCGCCGCCAAAACGCTACTCCGTGGCGGAGTACCAACACCTCATCGACATTGGTGGATTCGCGGACGATGAGCGCGCCGAACTCATCGAAGGGTGGGTGATCCCGAAAATGCCGCACAACCCGCCGCACGATTTGGCAATCGAATCGACCGAAGATTCGTTGCGCCCGTTGCTTCCGAGTGGATGGCGCATTCGGATTCAATCGGCGGTGGAGTTGCCGGATAGCCAACCGGAGCCGGACCTGGCGATATGCACGGCAATCGCTCAACGCCTTAGACGCCATCCGCGGCCATCAGACATCGCCACTTTGATCGAGATTTCAGAGTCGACGTTGGCATTCGACCGGGTAACAAAGGGGCGAATGTACGCACGGGCCGGAATCGAAATCTACTGGATCGTGAACCTCGTCGATCGGCAGGTCGAGGTTTACACGAAACCGGATAGTACGGCCGTTGAGCCGTCGTACGCTTCGCGTCAGGACTACCGCGAAATTGATTCGGTTCCACTCGTCATCAACGGCCAGCAAATCGCCTTGGTCCTCGTCCGCGACTTGTTGCCGGCGTGATCTCAGAGGCCGTTCCCATGTCCCAGCGCATCGACATCACCGGTCGTTGGGTCGGGGCCTATTTCCAACACGGCCGCGAACATCCTCTCACCGCCGATTTCGCTCACATCGACGCCCACCTGCAAGGCAAGATGACCGACAGTGTCACGGAATTTGAATCGTCGGTGTTCGAGGCCGCGCTGGAAGCGGGATTGCCGCCGGGAGCCGACGAGCAGATTGAGGCAAACCTGCGTAAACAGCACCCGGAACTGCCGCGCGGACCGATTCGGGCGGCCGCCATGCTCCCGGCCGCGTCGATTCTGGAAGGCGATGTTCAGGGCCGAGTGGTTCGTTTCCGCAAGACCTATCTTGGCGAACACTTCACCGGCTGGAAGGTTGGCGATCATCTGATCGGTTCAACGGTTGCCCAACACAGCGTGCAATTCCGCGGGCGGATCAGCGACGACGATAATTCGCTCGAAGGCCAATGGTGGGTTGACGGCGACCGCAAGGCGGGCACGCGGCGAATCGAAGGCGGATTCTTGCTCACGCGGATGGAAGATTAACAGCCGCAATTAGTTAGGTCATTTCAAGCGGATTTGTTTGTCATAAACCCAGGCAAAAGCGCATATTACCAATGGAGCACAGTTCTCCCGTCGCCACGGGGTAGAATGGAGGAGAAGTTGTTGTTCCCAAGGAGCGAGCCGTGTCGCGTGCATTGTCCCGAAAGCAGGCCCTGCTGCTCGGCTTGGTGGTGCTGGTGGGGCTGGCGTTGGGTACGTGGGCGTTGTTCCAGATCGGCGGCCGGCAGCGTCTCTGGGCCGAAACCTTCGAACTGCGCGCCGGATTCACTCATGCGAACGGCATCGATAAGGGCACACCCGTCCGCTTTCGGGGAGTGGACGCAGGCCAGGTCGTCGCCATCGACCTTCCCACCAGCGACGATCCCGAAGGCAAAGTCTACGTTCGCCTCCGCCTCGATCGAAAGTTTCAGCCGCTTCTCACCGGCGACTCGAAGGCGCGGGTTTTGAACGAAGGCATGCTTGGCGGGCGGCTCATCAACATCGAACCGGGCAAGGATCGCACGCGCCGGCTCGACGACGGCGATGAACTGGCCGTGGTCGAGGCCAAGGATTTGACCGACATCATGACGCAGGCCAGTCAGACGCTGCAAGAAATCCGCGACAGCAACGGCACGCTCGCCAAACTGCTCAAGAGCGACGAGGCCCACAAGGAAGTGATTGGATTGGTGAAAGAGACGCAGCAACTCGTGAAGCAGGGTCAGCAGACATTCGCCGAGGGCCGCGAGACGTTACGCGAAGGCAAGGAAGCGCTGGCGGCGGTGAAGCAAGACGCCGAGGCGATCAAACGGCTGCCCCTTATTCGCGGCTACATCGAAGACGCTGACGGATTGATTTTTCGTCCGGATCGGAACGGCGACCGGCGTGTCTATGCCACGCAAGATCTGTTCGAGCCGGGTCGTGCGGTGTTGACCGATCCAGGCCGGATGCACTTGAATAACCTGGGATCGTGGATTGACGCGGGCAAGTTGAAGGGATCGGACGTGGTGGTGGTTTCGTACGCCGACCCGACGTCCACGGAGTTGCCGTCAGTCACGGCTCGAAGTCTTACGCTAAAACAGAGCGAAGCGGTGGCCAACTACTTGAAGGAACATTTGCGAGCTCATCGCACCGGCTGGTTCAGCAGCCGCGACGTCACGCCGTTGGGCTTGGGCCTCAGCCCGCCGCCGGTTCCCGAACGAGAGCCGCTCTCGCCCAATCGCACCGAAATCCTTGTGTTTGCCCCGAAGTGACACCATACCAGGTCCGTTGCAACGGAATGGCCTCCTGGGTAGTTTGATGCCATGGACAACGGACATGCGACCTCGGTCCAGGAACTGATCTTGTACCATTTCTGCCGGCTGCAATTGCCGGCGGTGCGCTTAGCCCTGCCAATCATTCAGAAACATCTGCAACGGACCTTCGAACTTTTCCGCATCAAGACCCCAAACGCGGCGCGCGCTGCCTACCTCAACGATCTCTATGCGGTCGATTGGTACTTGTGCTGCGGTTGCCTCGAAGGCCAGGATCGGGCTTGGGAGCGCTTATTCGCCAGCCGCACCGGGCGCGCCGATTGTCTTCTCATCGACGCGTTGCGCGCTCGCGCCGTGCGCCTTTATCCGCGTGATGAGGAGAAACAAGAGAGCGCGGTTTCGGAGTTTTGGAGCCATCTGATCATCAGCGAGACCGATGGTTCACTGCCGGTGCTGGCCCGCTA
>JBGQCZ010000217.1:0-7905 GCA_041495645.1 Gemmataceae bacterium
CAAAATCCGCCGCCTGCAAATTCGATAAGTGCCCGCGATCGCCCAACACGCGATCGATCAGTTCGATGGGCCGGTTGCAGGTTCGTTCCATTTGCACGTCGTGATTGAATTCCAACGCCAGCACGTCGACGTCCGCCACTGCCGCCGCCTGCGCGTCCGACCAGCAGCCTAGATCAGCCAGATAACCGACGGCCCACGGCTCGCCGAACAAGCCGCTGGCGCCCTCCAAGCGAAATCCAAACGTCGGCTCGCTGTCGTGTTTCACTTCAATCGGCAAACAACACACTTTCTCGTCCACCACGAATTCCCGACCGCGTTCGTACGAGCGCACCAAGTTGGCTTTGAGCAAGTGGCGGAAGGGACTGCATTGCGCCTGCAACATGGATTGATGATCGGGGTGGCAATAAAGCGGAATGCGGCGCTGGAAAAGTTGCTGGAGCGTGCGTTCGCGCCAATGATCGCTGTGAGTGTGCGTGAGCAAGACCGCGTGCACGTCGCGCCACGAAGCGCCGATTGACGCCAACCGCGAGCCAAGTTGCCGCGGGCCGAGGCCGGCATCGATGAGCAGCCCGAAGCCGTCAACCGCCAGCAGCGTGCAGTTGCCCGCACTGCCGCTGGCCAACGCGCAAAAACGCAATCCCATCGCTCGGTTCCTTGTCGCTCGGCACGGCCGTGGTATTCGCCTCACCGCAATGTATACAACAACCTCCGCCCGGCAAATGTACGTTGCTTCGGACACGCGACATGATCGACCCCACGAAAGACAAACCTCTGGAGCGGTTTGAAGGCCTTGCGACGGGCTACGACCGCTATCGGCCCGACTATCCGCATGCGGCTATCGAGTTCTTGAAGTCTCACTGCGAGCTGACTCCGGGCAAAAGAATAGTGGATATCGGCTGTGGGACCGGCATTTCCTCCCGGATGATGGCCGGAGCGGGTCTGGAAGTGATCGGCGTCGAACCCAACGGCAACATGCGTCAACAAGCGGAGATGGTCCCCTGCGCGGCTGAAATTCCGCTGACCTACCGCGCTGGGCGTGCGGAGGCGACGGGTTTGCCTTATGATTTTGCCGATGCCGTGCTGGCGGCTCAGGCGTTCCACTGGTTCGAGCCGGAAACAGCGTTGTCCGAAGCCTTGTGCATTCTCAAGCCGGGCGGCTGGTTGATCCTCATGTGGAACGAACCGGACCGCCGCGATCCCTTCACCGCCGAGTATGTGCGCCTGCTCGTTCAGCATTCGCCCGAACCGGCCATCGCCAGTCATGTGCACAGCGAATCCGGCGGAGTCCTGTTGAATTGGCCGGGGTTCGAGATGGCGGAGAGAGTTGAGTTCGCGCATGCGCAGAATCTGGATCGCGATGGTCTGCGCGGCCGCGCGCTTTCCGCTTCCTACGCGCCGAAGGAGCCCACGATGCGGGAGCGACTTTGCCGCAAGCTGAATGAGTCGTTTGAAATTCACGCGAAGTCGGGAATGATCGACTTGTACTATCAGACTCCCGTGTATGTGGCTCGCAAGCCGGTTTGAGCAAACGAGGGCGAAACGTAAACGGCGAAGGAGACGATGGTCAGTACGGGCGCCGATTCACTTCTTGTAGCTCTGCGGTTTGGCTGATATGCTGGTGAATATCACCCGCCCGCGCCCACATTCTTGAGGAACCTCTCATGGCTGAGAAGAAGACGATCCTCATTGTCGATGACGATCGCGAGTTGGTGGAAGCGTTGCGGGCCGTGCTCGAGAAGCGAGGCTTTAATGTGATTCAGGCTCACGACGGGCATCAAGGCAAGCAACTCATATACGCGCACAAGCCGAATCTGGTGATTCTCGACATGATGATGCCACGTATGGGCGGATACCCGGTGCTCGAACATTTCCGCGATAAGGACGCGCCGCCCATCATCATGATGACGGCCAACGAAGGCACCCGGCACAAGGCCTACGCCGAATACTTGGGCGTGGTCGATTACATCCGCAAGCCGTTTGCGATGGAGCGATTGTTGGATTCGGTGCAGAAACTTCTCAACCCCGAAGCAACCCCGCCGCCGGCCGCCGAGTAGCCCTTTGACCAGAAGCGCGTCGTGGCCACGGCAAAGTTCACCTTTTCGGTGGTGATTCTTTTTCGTAACAGTTAATCTGTAGTGGTATTCTCGTCCTCGCTATAGTTCGAGATATTCCTTTTCCCAAACCAATGGGACTGACGAAATGAACTCGACACGCTTTCGCCTCGCGTACGTGATTTCGGGCTTGGCCTGCCTCGCCTTAGTTTTGGCGGACCTGCGAGCCGATTCGCCGCCTGTCAAAAAGACAACGGCAGAGTCGAAAGCCAAGCCGGCCATCCGGATTGAAGCTGGCGCTCAGGAGGCTGGGAAGACCGAGGTTCCGGTCACGCACGAGCAAGTCGCCGCCGTTACCGTTCGCGGCAAAGAAGGCAACATCACGCTGCAAACTCTGTGCGTGAACGCCAAGGGCGAAGTTCTGGCCCTGGTTGCTCCGCCACGGCCCTACGGCGCTCCGGTGAAGAACGCGTTTTCCGAAGTTCACGTGCTCAGCCCCGAAGGCAAGGAACTGAAGGATTGGAAGGTCGATTTCCACGCCAACTCGATCAACACCGGCGCGGATGGGAACGTTTATGTCGCTGGGGATGGCAAGGTGGCGAAGTTCGATGCGGCGGGCAAAGCGCTCGGCCAGGTCGAACTGCCGCACATTGCCAAGATCCTGAAGGATAAAGAAGGCATCCAGAAAAAAGCCGAGGAGCAACTCAAGTCGCAGAAGGAATCGTTCGCCAACACGATCAAGACCTACGAGGACATGATCAAGAAGCTCGAAGTCAAGAAGGCCGAGGATCGAACCAAGCTCGACGAACGGCAATTGGAACAATACAAGCAGATCTTCAAGTCGTTCGACGAGACCAAGAAGTACTACGACAAGATGAAGATCGAGGACATCGTCAACCAGATCACCAGCCGCCTGCGCGTCATCAACGGCATCGCGGCGTCCGATAAGGACCTGTTCATCGTCTGCGGCGAAAGCCAGGGCTACGGCTTCGCCGTATGGCGGATGGGCCTCGATTTCAGCGAAGCCAAGCAAATTCTCTCCAACGTGATCGGCTGCTGCGGTCAAATGGATGTGCAAGTGTCGGGCACCGACATTCTGGTGGCCGAAAACACTAAACATCGGTTCGCGAAATACAATCGCGACGGTAAGGCGCTCGGCGCCTGGGGCAAACGCGGCAAGGAGACCGAGGCCGAGTGCTTCGGCGGCTGCTGCAACCCGATGAACGTGCGCTGCTGTTCGACCGGCGACGTGCTCACGGCCGAGTCCGAATGCATCATCAAGCGCTTTTCGGCCAAGGGCGATTCCTTAGGTATCGTGGCCACCTCGAAACTCACTGGTGGTTGCAAGAACGTCAGCGTGGCCTCGTCGCCCGATGGCGAGCGGATCTATCTTTGCGGCCAGCCGAATTCGCAGGTTGTTATTTTCGCGCTGAAGACCGGGAAGAGTGAAAAGAAATCCGATTGATTCAAAGGGTGACACGATGAAAGCGATACTCGCATTGGCGGCCGGTTTGGCGCTCGCGGTTCCGACGTTGAACGCCGAGGAAAAGAAGCCGTTTCACCTGGTGGTGATGGATCCGCTGGCGCTGGAGCTATCTTGCCCGTGCGTGAAAGGCTCTGCCCAGCGCAACTACAACAAACTCGGCAAGATGCTTGAGGACCGCCTCGGCCGTCCGGTGAAAGTGCATTTCTCCGAGTCGCTCTCGTCCGCGCTCAAGAAATCCGGCGGTGAAGCGGACTTGATCATCGGTAAGGATTCCGTGATCCGCAGCGATGCCAAGGGCGCGAAGATCGAGGTTTCCGCAATCGCCTCGCTGACGGGAAAAGACGGCAAGACCACTCAGAACGGCCTGTTCCTCGTGGCCGCGAAAGACTCGGCTCTTTCGGTCAGCGACCTGAAGGGCTATCGTATTATTTTCGGCCCGTCTCATTGCGACGAGAAACACAAAGCCGCGCTCGATCTTCTGAAGGAATTCAAAGTCAACTTCGAGGTGCTGGCCGACAAGAAGGTCGAAACCTGCGCCGGTTGCGACGAAGGCGCGACCACGATTCTGGACCTCTCGAAGACCGGCGTCAAGGCCGCGACGGTGATTTCAAGTTATGCCCATCCGCTGCTGGAAGGCTGCGGCACGGTGAAGAAAGGCGACCTGCGGATCATCGGCGAGACCGAATCCGTGCCCTTTGTCGCCGTCTTCGTCGCGGGCCGTGTTTCCGAATCCGATCGCGAAACCGTGACCAAGTCGTTGCTGGCAGTCGGCAAGAACGCCGACTTGTGCACCGCCTTGGAAACGAAGCTCGGTTTCGTCCCGATCGAGGCAAAAAAAAAGTAATCGCTGAGTCGCCCGCCCAGCCGGCCGAATGGACCGGCTGGCGCGGCCCCGCTCGCGACGGCCGCACAACTTGGCTGCCCGATCACCTCCCCAAGAAGCCGAAGATCATTTGGGAACACAAGCTGGGCAGCATGGGCCTCGGCGGGGTCGCCGTCACGCGCGATCGCGTGTTCGTTTCGGAACGCGAACTCAACGATACGGTCGACGTCTTCAAATGCCTCAGCGCAAAAGACGGGAAAGAACTTTGGGCGCTGCGCTGCCTAGCGCCGGGCGAATTGGATTTCGGCAACTCGTCGCGGGCTACTCCGCTCATCTACAAGGAAGTCGTCATCTTCTTCGGCGCCTTTGGCCATCTCCACGGCGTTGAGATCGAATCCGGCAAGCTGCTTTGGCAAATGGACGTTCGCGATGAATTTGGCGCGGACGACATGCGCAAATGGGGCATGTGTTCTTCGCCCCTCATCGTCGACGACAAGCTCATCGTCAACCCCGGCGCGAAGAAGGCCTCGTTGGTTGCGCTGGAGCCGCGAACCGGCAAAGTCATTTGGAAGACGCCTGGCGAACCGGCCGGTTACGGTTCGTTTTTCGCCGGCACGTTCGGCGGTAAGAAGCAGATCGTCGGTTACGATCTGAACACGCTGGGCGGTTGGGACGCGGCCACCGGCAAGCGCCTGTGGAAGCTCACACCGCCGCGATCCAACGATTTCAACGTGCCCACGCCTGTGCAGGTTGGCAAGATGTTGCTGGTCGCGACCGAAAACAACGGCACGCGCCTCTACCGATTCAAAAAAAACGGCGAAATCGACCCGAATCCCGTTGCGCTCAATGGCGACCTCGCGCCGGATTCGCATACTCCCGTTGTCGTCGGCAATCGCCTGTTCGGCGTTTGGGGCCGACTCTACTGCCTGGACTTGAAAGATGGCCTCAAGATGATCTGGGAAGGCGAGGATGCGGCTTTTCGCAACTATTGCAGCATCATTGCTAGCGATGATCGATTGCTGGTGACGTCGCTCGACGGCGAATTGCTGTTGGTGGACGCCAAAGCCGACAAACTCAAGGTGCTCGGCCGGATGAAACTATTCGAGGATGAACGCGGCGTCTATTCCCACCCGGCAATTGTCGGTACGCGCCTCTACGTTCGCGGCAATTCGGCGGTGGTCTGTGTCGAGTTGAAGGACTGATTCAGCGACTGTTCAAGTTCTGCCAATCGTTCCAGTTCCCGGTCGCGCTGACCGTGTGTGATTCGATAGATGCCCGGTGGTTCGAGGGTTTCGCCCGGGGCCAGGCGGCACGCGGCTTGCTTCGTGCGGCTCGATTCGAATTGCTTTGCCAGGCATGCATCGCAGCATAACGAATAGGTCTTCAATTCGCCGGTCAACCCGTCGCTCCAGCGCGATGCGATCTTGTAGACGGCTTCGTTCGAGCAGTCTTTCGCGCAACAACGGATCACGTAACCGGTGAGCGGCATGGTCAATCAGCCGGAAATGGAACGTTTTCGCCTTTGATTTGAGCCAAGGCGTTCATGGCTGCCTTGAGCTCGGCTTCTTTCTTGTTGCGCCCCCAGGCGGCCTTGTATCGTTGCTGGTTGATCTCCGCGGCCACCTTGAAGCACTTGTTGTGATCCGGGCCCTGCTCGTCCAGCACGCAGTAGCGGGGCGTCTCGCCAAACTCCTTTTGCGACACCTGCTGCAAGAGCGATTTGAAATTGCCGGCGTGAGCCGCCTCGGCGACGCGTTCGATGATCGGGCCCAAGTATTTGAGAATGAACGCCTTGGCCGGCTCGAGCCCGCCGTCGACATAGACCGCCGCCACCAGCGACTCAAAGACATCCGCCAGAACGTTCGACGGCAATTCCTCGCGCTGGCTCATGCCCTTGCCCATGAACAGGAACTGGCCCAGGCCCAATTGCCGGCTGATGAGCGCGCAACTGCGGCGGCTCACTACCAGCGACTTAACCTTGGTCATGTCGCCTTCCTGATAGTCGGGAAAACGCAGGTAGAGTTGCTCGCAGCAGACCAGTCCCAGCACGGAATCGCCCAGGAATTCGAGGCGCTCGTTCGAAGCGGCCCGTGTGTTGGCGCCCGATGTGTGCGTCAGCGCCGAGCGCAGCAGTTCCGGTTGGCGGAATCGGTAATCGATCGCCTTTTGACATTCTTCGAGGATGTCGGCCTCTTCGGCCGGGTTCCATTCCGATGGCATGGTTTAGAACGCACAATCGCGAATCGTGATGTTCCCAGGTTAGCACTCCGGTGCCAACCGTGTCAACGCTCGGGAGGGTTCAAGGCGTCAATCAGACTTCGGGCCAGTTCGCGAATATCGGAGCGGATCGCGACCCAATTGCCGGGCTGGGCATTTGCCAGGCGGCGGACGATGGCACTGCCGACGATCACGCCGTCGGCTTCCTCGCGCAGCATTCGCACGTGCTCGGGTTTGCTCACGCCGAACCCGACGCACAGCGGCAGATCGGTCTGGCTTCTCAACTGCCGGAGCTGGCCCAGCAATTCGTCTGGCAACTTGTCCCGTTCGCCCGTAATGCCCGCGACGCTCACGCAATAAACAAATCCGGTCGAAAGCCGCACGATCTTTTCGGCCCGGGCCGGCGGCGTGGTCGGCGTCACCAGCAGGATGTTCTTGAAATCGCGCTCGACGCACAAAGCAGCGAACGGCTCAGCCTCCTCGGCCGGAAGATCAGGCACGATCGCACCGGAAAAGCCGGCTTTCTTGGCACGCTCGATGAAGGTTGCGGGATTGCGCCGGTGCACGAGCGTGTACGAGACCATACCGACCAGCGGGGCCGCGACTGGCCGCGCGCTTTCCACGCCCGTGAAGATGTCCTCAACTTTCAAGCCGCGATCCAGCGCGCGGGTGTACGACGCCTGAATCACCGGACCATCCGCGATTGGATCGCTGAACGGGAACCCGACTTCAATCAGATGACAACCCGTCGAATCGAGATCGCGAATCAATTCGGCGGTCGCGGACGTGCTCGGATCGCCAGCCGTGACAAACGGAATGAACGCCTTCCGCTTCGCGAGGCGCAACCGCCGGAACAAGTCGTCGATGGCGTTCATGGTCAAATAAAAGTCCAATCGTCAATCGATCGATTCGCCTTCGATCTGGGCAACTTCGAAACAATCCTTATCGCCGCGGCCGGAGAAACAGACGAGAACAATGTCGTCTTTCGGACGCGCGGCGGCAAACCGCATGGCCTCCACGAGGGCATGCGCGGTTTCCAGCGCGGGGAGAATTCCTTCCAACTTGCAGCAAGTGTGGAACATGGCGAGCGCTTCCGCATCGCCCACGCGCGTGTAGCGCACCCGGCCGGAATCGTGCCAGTAACTGTGCTCGGGGCCGACGCCGGGATAATCCAGGCCCGCCGATAACGAGTGCACCGCGGCAGTTTGACCGTCGTCGTCTTGCAACACGTAGCTGAAACTGCCGTGCAAGACGCCGGGCTTGCCGAAATTAAGCGTGGCGGCATGATCGCCCGGGCTCACGCTTCGCCCGCCGGCCTCGACCCCGAC
>JBGQCZ010000218.1:0-7904 GCA_041495645.1 Gemmataceae bacterium
GACCTCGCCGCCGCCCACGCTGCGCAGCGCACCAAAGATCCCACGGCTCACGCCCAGCGCATAGGCCACGTTGCCAATCACGAAATGCAACGGCGCGTAGCCCGCGTCCATCTGGCAGTACAAATCCTGGCCCGAGCAGGCAGTCGTGAAGAAGGGTCCTTTGTAATCGCTGCCCTTGACCGTCGAACCGATGGCGATGAATTCCTTGAACCCGCCGAGCTGCTTCAAATCGGAAACAACGCCGGTAACGCCGTGCGCCCCATGTTCTTCAGCTTCTTTTTCAAGGCGGGCGATGGCGGCGTGCCGGCCTTCGGTGATGAGTTGCGTGAGGTTGAGAATCTCGCCGCCGGCAATGGTCTTCAAACCGCTGGAAATGCCGCCGAGAAAACCCAACGATTGCACGCTGTTGCCGACGACGATCCCGGCCGGCCCGAAGCCCTTTTGCGCGAGGCAATAGATTTCATTCCCCGAAAACCCGCTGACAATCATGGTGGCGACTCCCGTGAAGTATTACGGTACGCCCGCCAACCTAACGGTGCGCAGGGTCCGGGTCAAGGACGAAGGGACTTAAGGCAATTGAAAAATTATCTCTTGGAAGGTGAGATGATGAGGCTTTTTGCACACACAGGACCGGAATCCCGCGCCTCGCCATTGCGTGACACGGAATTCCGATCCTGGGTTCTTTGGTTAGTCGTCGCTGTGGCCGCCGAGGATGCCAGCGCGGAACAGCCAGTACAGCAGCGTCAAAGTCGCGGTCAAAGTCGCAGCGACATACGTGAGCGCTGCGGCGTTCAGCACTTTGCCGACTGTCTCGTCTTCCTCAACCGTGACCATGCCGGTGTTTCGCAGGGCAACGCGAGCCCGGCGGCTGGCGTCGAACTCGACGGGCAGGTTCACCAACTGGAACGCGACCGTTAACGAGAACGCGGCGATGCCGATGTAGATCAGCCACTCCGCGATGAAGAAGTAGTGCATCGCGGCCAGCACGAAGCCGGCGATCATGATCAGCCACGACGCCTGGCTGCCGAAATTCGCGAGCGGCACGAGGGCGTTGCGCATGATGAGCAACGGATAGCCGCGAGCGTGCTGGATGGCGTGCCCGGCCTCGTGCGCCGCCACGCCGACCGCCGCGAGCGATTGCTGACCGTAGACGTCCGGGCTCAGGCGCAGAATGCGATCGCTCGGGTCGTAGTGATCGGACAAATGGCCATCGACCTGTCCAATGCCCACGCCGTCGATCATCTCGGAGCG
Organism: Gemmataceae bacterium; assembly: GCA_041495645.1. Lineage (GTDB taxonomy): Bacteria > Planctomycetota > Planctomycetia > Gemmatales > Gemmataceae > JBGQCZ01. The sequence goes on from JBGQCZ010000218.1 coordinate 1,252, forward strand.
CAGCACCTCGTCGGCGGCTTGCGCGCCGGTCAGACCACTGTGGGGGCGAATCCGGCTGGCTTCGGCAAAAGCACTGGAAACCCGCCACTGCGCCCACATCGCCAGCAACAGGCCCGGCGCCAGGAACAACAGATACATCGGGTCAAAGAACAACATGGGTGTCTCCTGATGTGGGGGAACCGGCAGGGCGAACTTCCGATTCCCCCTTCCATTCTACGCCGGTCGGAAAGGCGGTCTTAGGGACTGACCAACGGTACACTCGTTAGATGCGCGACGAATGGCGGAGATTCGCGGCGCCAGCAGCCCGGCTGCTTGAGATGTCTGGCTGGGTTTCGGCCGACTGTTGAGCAGCCGGGCTGCTTCCGCCGCCGTTTGTCGTTGACCACCCCTGCCGAGCGGATTAGATTGTGGGATAGGAAGTTGCGATCATCACCCGCCGCGCTTTTCTGCCCGCCTTCGGGAGAACCACGCATGCTGCGCCTAGACGCACCGAAAGCCGCCCGCTTTTGCGACGGCTTTACACGCCGCGATTTCCTCCATGCCGGGGCTCTGGCCCCGCTCGGACTGACGTTGCCGGGATTCTTGCGCGCGCAAGAACGAGCGGATAAGCGCAAAGACAGCGATGTCAATTGCATCATGTTGTTCCTGGTCGGCGGGCCGAGTCATATCGACACGTTCGATCCCAAGCCGAAAGCGCCGGCGGAAGTGCGCGGACCGTTTTCGCCGATCGCCACTAAGGCGCCCGGGATGCAGATCACCGAGATCTTTCCCAAGGTGGCGCAGCACACCGACAAGTTTTCGCTGATCCGATCCGTGTATCACACGGCCGCGGCGGTCCACGACACCGGCCATCAGATGATGCAGACCGGGCGCTTGTTCCAAGGCGGGATTGAATATCCGCACGCGGGTTCGGTGGTGAGCTTTCTCAAGGGCCAGCGCGGCGAGGTGCCCGCCTATGTGCTATTGCCCAAGCCGATCGGCCGCACGGGTGGCAACCTTCCGCACGGCCACGCGGCCGGGTTCTTGGGCAAGCCGCACGACCCGTTCATTCTCAACGCCGACCCGAACGCGCCGAATTTCAAAGTGCCGGACCTGCTGCCGCCCGACCATATCTCCGCCGTACGCGCCGAGCGCCGTCAGCGGCTTCGCGACGCCGTCGATGGGGCCGTCGCATCGTTCGAAAAAAACGCCCAGGCCAAACAGTTGGACGATAGCTTCAATCTCGCTTTTCAACTCATGTCGAGCGCCAAGGCCCGCGAGGCGTTCGAGCTGTCGAAAGAACCGGCCGCGGTTCGCGATCGCTACGGCCGCACCCGCTTCGGACAATGCTGCCTGATGGCTCGGCGCCTCATCGAGGCCGGCGTGCGCTTCGTCACCGTCAACATGTTCGAAACCGTGTTCGACGAAGTGACCTGGGACATCCACGGCTCGAAGCCCTTTACGGATATTCAGGAGATGTCGAAACTGGTAGCGCCGAATTTCGATCAGGCGTTTAGCGCGTTGCTCGAAGATTTGAAGAGCCGCGGGTTGATGGACACGACGATGGTGACGGCGCTCGGCGAGTTCGGCCGCACGCCGAAGATCAACCCGGCCGGTGGCCGCGATCATCACCCCGGTGTCTGGACGATCCTCATGGGCGGCGGACCGATCAAGGGCGGCCGGGTCATCGGCGAGTCGGACGAACTTGGCTACATTCCGAAGACGCGCCCGGTCACGCCGGCGGAAGTGTCAGCGACAATTTTCAAGGGCCTCGGCCTGGACCCGCACAAGGAGCTGCCCGGCCCCCAAGGCCGCCCGATCCCCCTGGCGGACTTCAACGCGAAGCCGATCGAGGAGTTGTTCTAAGTCTCGGCCCAAGGATAAACTGAACGGTTGACGAAATCAAAATACGGTGCTGACATGTCGACCCCGACAATTGCAAAAGATGAACTGCTGACGCTCGATCCGGTGTTGCCGCCAGACAATCTGCCCGAAGACGATGGTGAGCCCTTGGAAACGCCCTGGCACCGAAAAGCGATGACGCTGCTGATCGAGTCGGTCGAATGGCATTGGCGAGACCGCGACGATTTCTTCGTCGGCGGCAACATGTTCGTCTACTACAGCGCGCGCGAACCGGCTGACCGCAGATTCCGCGGGCCGGACTTCTTCGTCGTCAAGGACGTGGAGCGGCGTCGGGTGCGGCGCAAATGGGAAGCCTGGAACGAGGATTCGCGGCTGCCGGACGTGATTATCGAATTACTATCGCCGACCACGGCGGGGATCGATCGAACCGAAAAGAAAGAGCTTTACGAACGAACGTTCCGCACCGCCGAGTACATCTGTTACGACCCGGACAAGAAGCGGATCGAAGGTTGGCGGATGAACGCGCGGCGCCGATATCAGGATATCTTGCCCAACGATCGCGGTTGGCTGTGGTCCGAAGAGTTGGGATTATGGATCGGTTCCTGGCATGGTGTATACGCGGCGATGGAGTCGGACTGGCCTCGGTTCTTTACTCCCAATTCCCAATTGGTCCTGAACGGTGCGGAGTCGGAACATCAACGTGCGGAGGCCGAGCACGCTCGCGCGACAGCCGCCGAGGCCGAAATCGAGCGCCTTCGCCATGAACTCGAACAACTGAAAAAGCAATCGCCTGGCAATCCTAGCGCCTAATCGGAGAACGTGCGCATGGCCGAAGAAGACGAAATCGAAGAGGTCCTGCCGGCAAAAAAGAAGCGGCCCGATGATCAAGCGTTTGGTCCGGTGCCGAAGCAGCCGCGACAAGACGATGAACCACGCCGACGGCGCGACAATGACGATTTCGACGACGAGCCGCAGCCCCGCCGCCGACCCGATGAAGACGAAGGCGACGTGACGGGCGGAGTGATTCCATACAAGAACCCCGCCGCGTTGTTCGCCTATTATCTCGGGGTATTTGGGTTGATTCCGATCCTCGGCTGTGCCCTTGCGCCGCTTGCGATCATTCTTGGCATTGCCGGCATCGTAAAGGCCGGGCAGCATCCCAAGGCCAAGGGCCGCGCTCATGCCATGACCGGCATTCTGCTGGGCGCTATCGGTGCTCCGCTGCTTTGGATCGGGATCTATTTCTTGTTTGATTTTGCCACCAAAAAATAACGACACCGGCTTCGCATCATGAACGAGTTGTTTCGCTGCGTCTGTCTCGCACTTCCATTCCTCGCCGCTCAATCCGCCTGCGCTGTTGATCTCGCATTGCTTCCCGCCGACGTGCCGCTCATCGGCCCGAACGCCCGGCAGCAACTGTTGGTCGTACTTCGCGAAGGCGATCGCGTCGTTGGCGACGCCACCGCCAAGGCAAAGTTCGCATCGTCGAATCCAGCGGCGGCCGGCGTCGATGAAAGCGGCGAAGTTCGCGCCGTCGGCGACGGCGACGCGCAGATCACCGCGACGGTAGACGGCAAGATCGCGACCGCCAACGTGCGCGTGACCAAGGCCAAGGAGCCCGGCGAGTGGAACTTTCGCAATCATGTCGTGCCGATTCTGACCAAGTTCGGCTGTAATTCCGGCGCATGCCACGGCGCGCTTGCGGGCAAGGGCGGGATGAAACTCTCGCTGCGCGGTTATGACCCGGACACGGATCATTTCGTGTTGACGCGACAAGCCCTTGCGCGGCGCATCGATCGGCAGCAGCCGAAAGACAGCTTGATGCTCAAGAAGCCGACGCGCGTGCTTCCGCACGGCGGCGGAAAACGCTTCGAAGATGATTCGAGCGATTATCGGCTGCTGCTCGATTGGATCACGGCCGGCGCTCATGGACCGAAAGAAACCGACACCCGGCTCGTTCGGCTCGAAGCGTTCCCGCCCGCCGCCACGCTGAAGCCGAAAGACACGCTGCGCGTGGTGGTGCGGGCCTGGTATTCCGACGGGCACGCCGAGGACGTGACGCGCTGGGCGAAGTTCAGCAGCAGCGAGGATTTGGTGGCCGGCGTAAACGATGAGGGACTGGTCACGGTCGCGGGCCACGGCGAAGCGGGGATCAACGTCGCTTTCGGAACACGCGTCGCGGCGCTCACGATCACGTCGCCGTATCCGAATCGCCTCGAAGCCGCTGTCTTCGCGAAATCGCCGAAACACAACTTCATCGATGAGATGGTGCTCAAGAAACTCGAATCGCTGCGAATGGCGCCCTCGGGCCAATGCAATGATCGCGAGTTCGTTCGCAGGGCCTTCCTCGACGCCGCCGGCATTCTTCCCGCGCCCGAGGAAGTGCAAACGTTCGTCGCCGATTCGTCTGCGGATAAGCGTGCGAAACTGATCGACTTGCTGCTGGAGCGCTCGGAGTTCGTGGACTATTGGTCGTACAAATGGTCGGACTTGTTGCTGGTGTCGTCGAAGCGGTTGCAGCAGCCGTCGATGTGGGCGTTTTATCGCTTCGTTCGCGCCGGCGTGGCCGAGAACAAACCGTGGGACCGCTTCGCACGCGACATCGTCACCGCTAGCGGAAGCACGTTGCAAAACGGCGCCGCGAACTACTTTGTCCTGCACAAGGACATCACGGAATTGAATGAAGCCACCGCAGTCACGTTCCTGGGCATGTCGGTCACCTGCTGCCGCTGCCACAATCATCCGCTCGAGAAATGGACGCAGGACCAATATTGGTCGATGGCGAACCTGTTTTCGCGCGTGACCCTGAAGAACGGTGAGCGCGGCGGGGAAGTGCTGATTCAGGAACAACTCTCGGGCGACGTGCCGCACCCGCGCCGCGGCGTACCCATGCCGCCCACTCCGCTCGACGGCAAACCGATGCCGCTCGACGACGCCAAGAGCCGCCGCAGTCACTTTGCCGATTGGCTCACCTCCCCGGAGAATCCGTACTTCGCGAAGGCGATCGTCAACCGAGTCTGGCGTAACTTCATGGGCCGCGGTTTGGTCGAAGCCGAAGACGATCTGCGCGAAACTAATCCGGCCTCCAATAAGGAATTGCTCGACGCGCTGGTGAAGGACTTCATCGCCCACAAGTTCGACGTGAAGCACCTGATTCGAACGATCATGACCTCGGCGGCCTACCAGCGCTCTTCCACCGTGCGGCCCGAGAACACCGCTGACGATCGCTTCTATTCGCGCTACCTTGTCCGCCGCCTGTCGGCGGAAGTAATTCTCGATGCCTATTCGGGTGTGACGGGAGTGCCGACGCCATTCGACCAGATTTACACCGGCGTGGAAGGCGGAACCGCGGCGACCGGGAATTATCCGGCTGGCGTCCGCGCGCTGCAATTGCCGGATTCTCAGGTGGCGTCGAACTTCCTCAACGCCTTCGGCAGGCCCGAACGGTTGCAAACTTGCGCCTGCGAACGGCAGCAGGAGGCCACCGTCGGCCAGGCCCTGCACTTGAACAACGGCCAGACGCTCAACGACAAGTTGAGATCGAAGAACTCGCGCGTGGAACAATGGTTGAAGGAAAACGTGAGCAACGCCGAAGCCGTGCGCCGTGTGTTCGAGTTGGCTCTGTGCCGCGAGCCCACTCCGGCCGAGGCGAAGAAGTTCGCGACGATCCTGAACGAGGCCACGGCGGACAAAGGAAGCTCGCGCCGCGAAGCGCTGGAAGACCTGTTCTGGGCCGTGCTGACGGGGAAAGAGTTCTTGTTCAATCGATGATAAGATGAAATGGAAACACGGAAGCGGAAACTTGTTACGAAGGAGGACGATTGATGGCTGTGCTGCTCAAACCACGTTTACACCGCTTCAGCAAGAATGAATATCACCAAATGCACGATTTGGGGTTCTTCGTCGATCAATGCGTTGAACTCATTGACGGGGAGGTCATTGACATGCCCGCGCCGGGCCATTCTCATTGCGTCAGTACGGACAAAACCTCAGAGGTTCTACGCAACCGATTTGGCCGCAACGTTTGGGTCCGAGTTCAGATGCCGCTGAATCTCACTCCACACTCGGAACCGCTTCCGGATGTCGCAGTTGTCGCTGGCGCGCGCGACACCCACACGACCACGCCGACGATGGCGCTTCTTCTCGTGGAAGTAAGCGAGACTTCGTTGGCCGATGATCGCGGGAGGAAGGCCAGTCTCTTTGCGGCGTCGGGCATCAGCGATTATTGGATCGTGAATCTACCCGGCCGCCAGTTGGAAATCCACCGGAAGCCCGTTCCTGACGCCACCGAGCCATTTGGATATCGCTACGACGAGGTCACTGTTCTCGGGCCAAGTGATGTTGCGTCGCCACTGGCATTGCCAAACGCGAGAATCCAGGTCTCGCAACTCTTACCGTAAGCTGAATGAGAGTCATCGTCATGTTCCAACGCATCGGACGAGCCTTGCTCGCGCTCGTCGTCGTGGTTTCCGTGTTGAGCATATGCCAGGCAGCCCCGCCGCCGCCGGTGACCGCGCTCGCTTATCGTCCCAATGGGAAACAACTTGCCGCCGGGCTGCGCAACGAGGTTCAATTACTCGACGCGATGTCCGGCACAGTCGTTTACCACATTCCCGGCCAGACCGGACAAGTTACCGCTCTCGCCTGGAGTCGCGACGGCGTCTGGTTGGCCACCGTTTGCGGCGTTGCAGGCAAGTCCGGCGAGGTGCGACTGTATCGAAATCCTTCGACCAGTCCTGAAAAGACAATCGCCGCCCACGCCGACGTGATTCACGACATGGCTTTTTCTCCCGACGGCAAGTCGCTCGCCA
>JBGQCZ010000219.1:0-7891 GCA_041495645.1 Gemmataceae bacterium
CTTTTGGCAGGCCGGCGTCGGGTCCCAATTGCATTTCCAGATGCATAAGCCAGGGCGTCGGACCGTCAATTCGCAGAACTTTATCGGCAGCTGAGGTGATCGTGGAAATGTCCGAATCGACCACGCGCAACGGCCCATCGGCGGAACGGCCGCTGAACGGCAACCAGTCGGCCAAACGATCCTCTATCAGGTGTTTGGAGGTCACGTCGAACGGCTTACCCATGAACTCACCGTTTGGATGTGCCAACCGTAATCATCGCCGATACCTTGTGTTGTATCGGAGCCGCGTTGCCAGTGCTATGACCTGGAGGCGACATGCTCGAGCTGCAGAACTTCCTCATCAAGGAACAAGCCGGCTTGTTCAAGATGACCGACGTGTACGATATTTACAATCCGGAGACCGGCGAACAAATCGCTCAGGCCAAGGAAGTGGTGAGCGGATTCACGAAGGCCATGCGCTTCATCATTTCCAAAAAGCTGATGTCGTTGCGGATCGAATGCCGCGAACATCCCGAAGGGTCGCTGGTGTTCTACCTCAAGAAGCCGGTGGCCTTGTTCCGCGCGATCGTCGAGGTTTACGACGCCGATGGGAAGAAGCTGGGGTATTTCAAGAGCAAGATGCTCTCGCTCGGCGGCGGGTTCTGGGTGTACGACAGCAACGACCAGCAATTCGCCGAGATCAAGGGCAAATGGACCGGGTGGGAGTTCAAGTTCATCAGTTCCACGGGCCAGGAACTCGGTCAGGTCACCAAGAAATGGGCCGGCATGCTGAAGGAATTCTTCACATCGGCGGACAACTACGTTGTGTCCATCGCCGACGATCTGGCCGATCAACCCATCGCGAAAATCCTGCTGCTGGCCGCCGCGCTGGCGATCGACGCCGTTTACTACGAACAAAGTCAATGAGCAGAGGTCAGATTCGGACCTCCTCTGATCTCTGACTCGACGAGGGTTGCCATGTTGACTGCTGAAGGGTGCCGCCAACGGCGATTGGCGTTGTGCGAGCGGCTCAAGAGCGTCGTGGCGGGAGACCGCCTGCTCTTGGCCGATCCGATTCATCTGATGTATCTGGCGAACTTTCACGTCGATCCGTTCAGCCTGGGCGCGGACTACGGCGGACTGCTGGAAGTGCGTCGCGACGGCTCCGCGACTCTCTGGCACGAAAACCGTCTGCCGAAATCGGTTGAGGAGGCCCATGTCGAGGATCGGAAGGTCGTGACGTGGTACGACGGGCAGTCGCCCGGAAAGGGTCCGCGACGGCTGGCATTGGCGGACCAGATCGCCGCGAGCCGCGAGTTTCGCGTTCACGACCGCATCGGTGATCCGCTCGCGCCTTTGGTGATCGGCGCGTTGGCGGAGATGCGACGAAAAAAGGACCCGGATGAATTGGCTCTTCTCAATCGATGCATGCGCGCGGGCGAAGCTGGGTTCGATTGGTCGCGAGCCAACGTGCGGCCCGGCATGACCGAATTGGATGTCTATTGCGGTATCAACTCCGCTTGTATTCACGCGGCGGGTCAGTCGGTAATCGTTTACGGTGATTTCGCGATTTCTCCAGGACCGGAGCGGCGCGGCGGACCGGCCACGGCGCGAGTCATCCAACCCGGCGACATGATGATTCTCGATTATTCGGTGGTGATCGGCGGCTACCGCAGCGACTTCACCAACACGCTTGTGGTGGGCCGCGATCCGACATCGGAGCAGCAGCGACTATACGACTTGTGCACGGCGGCCATGACTGCCGGGGAACGCGAGTTGAAGGCCGGCGCGCCGTGCCTGACCGTTTACCAGGCCGTGAACGGCGTATTCGAGAAGGCGAACATGGCACAGCATTTCGGACATCACGCCGGGCACGGGCTGGGCCTGTCGCATCCCGAGTCGCCGTTCTTCGTTCGCCACGCTACCGAAACGCTCGTGGCCGGCGACGTGGTCACTTTGGAGCCGGGTCTGTATGTCGCCGGCGTCGGCGGCATTCGCATCGAGCACAATTATCTCATTGCTGCCTCCGGCTTCGAACGACTTAGCCGGCACACCATCGCTTTGAAATGAGTTGAACCAAACGTTCGCATTTCCGTCATCCTAAGCGGTCCCCGATTCTGACGCCCCTGCACGGTTTCCAAGCTATGGTTGCTTCGGGTTGCGCACCCGTCGCGCCCGACGGAGACCTTGTCATGCCGGAAGTCCGCCCAGCCGATCGGATAACCGAAACCCGCTCTTTACCCGCCAATGGCCCGCCGCCGGATCGCGTGCCGACGACCGTCGGCGATGATTGGCTTTGCCTGTCGTGGCTCGATCGCTCCGAACAACCGGCAATGCGAGAATCGGGCGGCAGCCGGCCGAAACTAGCCGGCTATGAAATCCTGCGCGAACTCGGACGCAAGGGCATGGGGATCATCTACCTGGCCCGCGACTTGAAACTCAAGCGGTACGTCGCGATCAAGTTGATGCGAGAAGGCCTCGTTGATGCCACTGCGGCGGATCGCATCCGTGCTGAAGCCGAGGCCGTGGGCCGGCTGCAACACCGCAACATCGTTCAGATTCACGAAATCGGCGAGTATCAGGGCCGACTGTATTTGGTGTCGGAATACGTCGACGGCCCAAATCTTCACCAGCTTCTCGACGGCAAACCGTTGCCGCCGCGCTGGGCCGCGGAGTTGCTCGAACCCGTGGCTCGGGCCGTCCATCATGCGCACGAACATGGAATTCTCCACCGGGAATTGAAACCAGCCAATATCTTGCTCAGCGCCGAAACGGCCGATAACGACCAAATTAGCGATTTGCCAATCTCGCGTTCCGAATATCGCATCCCCAAGATCACCGACTTCGGCTTGGCCAAGTGGTTGGAGGCCGGCGGCGACCTGACGCAAACCGGAAGCGCGATCGGTTTGCCCAATTACATGGCGCCGGAACAAACGGAAACGTCGCAGCAAGTTGGACCCAAGGCGGACGTTTATTCGTTGGGGGCCACGTTCTACGAAATGCTCGCCGGCCGGCCGCCGTTCAATGCCGCCGATCCGGCCGAAACGCTGCTGCAAGTGCGCCACAGCGAACCGGTTTCGCCGCGACAACTGCAACCGGGCGTTCCGCGTGATCTGGAGACCATTTGTCTGAAGTGTTTGCGCAAGGAGCAGAGAAATCGCTACGCCAACGCGGGCGAGTTGGCCGACGACTTGCGGCGATTCTTGGAAGGCCGGCGGATCAAGGCCCGACCGGTCAGTTCGATCACGCGCGTCGTTCGCTCCGCCCGGCGAAATCCAGCGGTTACCGGTTTGGTTGCCGTGCTGCTGGCTGGAGTTTTTGCACTGGCAGTGGGCGTTGCCATGCTGGCGGCCGCCAATCGCCGCGAACGCGAAAACAAACGACTGGCCGAGGAGAACCTCGACCGTGCACAGCAAGCTGTGGACGATCTGCTGATCCAAGTTGCGACCAATCCGCAACTTCGAAAAGAAGGTCTTTCAGACTTGCGCCGCGATCTCCTCGCACGCGCCATTCCTCATTATTTGGCACTCGCGAAACAGTCGGACGGAAATCCGGCGCGCGAAGCGGCGCGCGGCCGCGCGTACGCCAAACTCGCCTTGGTGCATGGCGAACTGGGCGAGTTGAAGCCGGCCGCGGACGACTACCGCTCGGCGTGCGAAGTCTTCGAATCTTTGATGGCACGGTTTCCGAATCAGGCTGAGTATCAACGCGAGTTGGCCTCCGCCTCACTGCGCCGCGGCAAGGTCCTGGTGCAAACCGCCCGACGGGACGAGGCGAAACGCGAATTCAGCCGTGCCAAGGAACTCTTCGAATATCTGACCCGCGACGCTAACTCCACGGCCGAGGATCGCCTCCATCTCGCCGAATGCTATCGCGAACTCGCACTCTTGGGTTCCCAGACGAAGGTCGGGTCGGAAGTCGACGAACTGCTGCGAATCGCCATCGATCAGGGTCAAAGCCTCATTTCCAAGCCCCCCGAGTCCACAAAGGGCCGCCAGTTTCTGGCCCAAACCCGCAATGACTATGGCCAGCGCTTGTTGCGCTTGGGAAAGCGGGAGGAAGCGGGCGTGCAATTTCAAAAGGCCCTCGGCGAGGCCGGCGAATTGGTGAAATCGGTTCCCGGCGAGCCGGACATTCGCTTGTTGCATGCTCGCAGCCTGTGTTCGCAAGGTGACTTTCTCAGACTTACCGATCGTCGCAAAGACGCCGAGAAGATATTTCGCCAAGCCGAGTTCGATCTAACGACGTTGGCCAAGCAATTTCCGAGCATCCCGGACTATCGGATGGAGTTGGCCCAATGCCATTTCACGCTTGCCAGCATGTTTGCTGACGCCTCGAATTGGCCGGCCGCCGAATCGACAATCAACGAAGCGCTCGATATTCAACAGCGCCTGACGGCCGAGTGTCCGGCGTCGGTCCAATATGCGATCGGCTACGCATCGAGTTGCGGGATGCTGGGATACTTTCATTTTCAACGCGGCCGAAACGACGAGGCGATGATCTGGCTGAACCGTTGTGTGGAAAAGGCCGATGAGATTTTGAAGCAAGACGCCCAATCGGACGCCGCCCGCGAATGCCTTTGGCAAAACCTGACTTGTCGGGCCGAGACTCAAATTCGCGTTGCTCAGTACCAATTGGCTGCGCGCGACTGGGATCGGACCTTGGCGGTGCAGGAACCGGGGGCGAACCTCGAATTGCTCCGGCGAGAAAGCACGATGGCCTGGGCGCTCGCGGGCGACACGGACTGGGCGCTCGAGCCAATTGGCGGACTGGAGGCACTGTCGGCCGCCCGGGAGTTGATTCACCGCTCCGTCGAGAATCATCCAAAGTGGGACATCACCGCCAAAGAGCGCGAACGCTTTTGTGCCGCGGCTGTTGCCTTGCTCAAGGCGGGGTACGAGCGGGGGAAAATCAAATACGACGACGAACTCCGAAAAGTCTTGAACGGCGATGAATTCAAACCCATCCGGACGCGTCCGGACTTCATGGCCTTCATGAAATCGATGGCTTCCAAGCCCTGATCAGTGCGGCCGCGTTTCAACGCCGTTTTTCTGCTTCACACCATTCTTCCGTGCTTCACCGACGCGCAGCCGTTTCCTGGCCCGCGACAGAACCGGACCGATGGTGTTGACCGGAATCCGCAGCTCCGCGCTGATTTCCTCGTAACTGCGCCCTTCCAGATAAAACAACCGCACGACCTCCCGTTCACGCGTTGGCAGCTTTCGCAGGAGCCGCTGCACTTCCTCGACGCTTTCGAGTCCGGCTTCGACTCTGGGGCGATCTTCGCGCTCCAAGGTTGGTTGCGGCTGTTCGCGAATGGCTTTGCGCCGCGTCAGTTCGTGGCCGCAGATGCGCCGGCCGATTACCGTGAGGTACGTAGCCAGATTGCTGTTTCCGCGGAATTGTCTCAGCACCGTGTAGTCGTTGGCGACGATTTGCAACAAGACCTCGGCTGCCAGGTCCTCGACGTCTTCCGGCGCCAATGAAACGCTGCGAAGGTGAGCGGTGTAGTGCACGACGTGGTAAATGAGGCTCAAGTATCGATCGACGAAGTCATTCCACGCCCCGGGGTCGCGGTTCAAGCAGCGCTGCAGCAGTGATTTGTCGACGGTTGTCAATGCCACGAGCATATCCCCCGCGCGGCCCGCCGGATCGAATCTAGATCCGGAGCGGACGGTTCAAGCGTACTGTCGGGGCCCGCTGTCCCTGGCTCAACGCAATACCCCTATTTTACCCGACCAAGGCAACCCTGCCTGCCTATTCTTCATAACCCTGCAAGTTGCGGACCGGTTTGAGCAAATCCGTGCTTTCTTTGCCGAGTGTGCGCTTGAGAATGCCAGCCATAAGTGCTGAATTTGTATACGAATCGGTCAGACACTTGTTCACAGATAACGAAAAGCCACCCAGCTGCAATCAATCCAACGGATTTCCGCCGGTTTGTCACTACCTTGAAAAGCGCTTGACAGGTCTTGAACGGGGTTTCTACGATATGACGGATCCCGGAGATCTGCGGGTTCTCATGTCTACCCGCCCGTATCCCTTGCGGCCCACACGCTCGTCGGGGGCCAATCCATTCCGGAGGCGGTTCTGGCTCCCCCCACTGGGAACTATCCGCTTCCGGAATCTCTTCCGCCACGGGTCGATTGCGTGCCGACGGGTTCGCTTGCGAGCCGGCGGGTTTATCCCGCCGGGACAAACCCGGCGGCTCGCCTCTGAAAACAAAGATCAGTCGTCGTCGGTCTCGGGCACTTCACTCGAAGTGTCGCCCTTCGCAAAGCGCTCCAGTTGTTTGCGGTAGTAGCGGTAATTCGGGTCGAGTTCGACGCACTTTTTCATCGTGTCGGTGGCCTTGGCGATATCGCCGCGACGGAAATAGATCTCGGACAATGTGTCAAGGTAATCAGCTCCCTTCGGCGAGAGACTCACGGCCTTCTGCGCGTGTTCGAACGCCTTGTCGGAATCGCGGCGGCAGTTCACGGCCAACCACGCGCATAAGTTGTGGGCGAACCCGCTATTGGGATACGTCTCGCTCAGCTTTTCAAATCGGCCGCGCATCGCTTCATACAACTCATCCGCCTCCTTCTTGCGCCCAGCCTTCTCCAATACGGGTACGACCACGATAACGATGTCAAAATTGCCTGGCAACGCGTCCAAATGGGCACGAATTGCCGCGAGCGCCTGGTCGATCTTGTTCTCGGCCAGCAATTGGCGAATGACCGCCTGAACGACCGATTGCGGCCCCGTCAGGTACGCTTGATTGTCAATGAATTTAGCGTTAGTGCGCATGGAACCAGCAATGGACTTTTCAAACATGGCAATTGCCTTCGCATAATTCTTCTGACGCAGTGCAAGCCGGCCGGCGTCATCCACCACATTGCCGACATGCCAATAACGGTACCAACCGGTGACCAGAACCAAATCGCGTTCGCGCTTCGCGTCGTCCGGGAAGCCGCGCCGGTCGAGTTGCTTGGCGAACTCGCCGCGGTCTTGTTCGCTGCCTAGTGGAATCCAATGGGCAAGATCCATGAGCCGAGCGCCTTCCTTCGCGTCGCCGGATTGCTTCAGCGCCCAACCACGCAGGAACTGAGGCAGGGGGTTGCCCGAGTCGACCGTCGCGGCACGCTCATACGCGCTCGCCGCCTCTTTGAACCGATTCTTCGCGTAGAGAAAGTCGCCCAAATAAACGAGCGTAGCGGATACCGGCCGAACCGACGCCGCCTTATTCAAATACTCTTCTGCCTTCTTGTCGTTACCGGCCCGCTGCATGACGATTGCCGCGGCCAAGGCAGGGTTTGGCCGCGGGCTCGCCTCCGGCGCCAACGGATCGACGGGTACCGGACCCAACGGCGCGGTCTGTTCCACCAACGCCTTGGCCCATTCGTTGCGTTTCTCGACGGGTTTGCCCGCCCACAGGTTGCGCAGCGCTTGCATCGTTTTGCCGGGTTCCTCGTCGCCGCTCTGGCTCCGCAAGAAAATCCACCACGCCTCGGCCGAGTCCTTGTCCGTGCCGAACAACGGCTCCAGCACCTCCGCGAAGCCCTCAATAACTCCCTGCTTTTGGATCAGCGCCAAGTAGCGCGCGGCCTGCTCGCCGGCCTGTTCCGGCAATCCCAGGCGAACCAGCGCCTTGACCAGATCGCGGGCCGATGTCATCTCGCCGACTTCCTTCAAACTTCCGCCCAAGCGTTCGAGAATCTGCTGGGCTTCGCCCTTTTCTCCCAGTTGGAACAGAGCGCGTGCTCGATGCAAATCGAGCATGAATTGCTCGTCCTTGTCGAGCAACTGAGCCTCGCGGGCCAGGGCGAATGCCTCCTGAAATTGAAGCCGGGCGACCAACAGATCGAAAGCCAGCGGGACGTTCTTTTTCCGATCGATGAGGATTTTCAGGGCATCGGCGTATTTGCCGTTAAGA
>JBGQCZ010000220.1:0-7887 GCA_041495645.1 Gemmataceae bacterium
GACCTTCTTGTCCTTCACTACCCCGCTGCCACGCAGAACGCCCAAGTGATGCGACACGTTGACGATTTCGGCTTTGATCGCGTTGGCCAGAGTTCCGACGTTCTTTTCACCTTCCCTCAGTTGCAGCACCAATCGCAATCGATCCGAATCCGCGATTGCCTTGAGCAGTTTGCTGGTCTTCACGACGTCGAGGTCGGCTTTCTTCTTGCCGGTCTTGGCCATGGTGCGTCATCCTCGCAAATGTTATTCGGATCGGGAACGTTATGATTGAGTGTATAACGATCCGAATTCGCGAAGTCCATATGCTGGCGAGTTTTTTTCGGAAACTCATCGATGCGACTTCGATGAGAAGACCGCTCCGGGCGCAAAGCCGCGAGCGCCCCAAGTTAGTCGCGCAGCTTGATGCTGACGTACTTTGTTTCGAGATAGGCTTCGAGGCCTTCGTGCGCCAGCTCGCGGCCGAACCCGCTCTCCTTCATGCCGCCGAACGGGCACTGCGGCGTGGCCGGCACCGGGTCGTTCAGGCCGATGATGCCCGCTTCGATCCCTTCGGCCATTTTCCACATCACCGAGAGATCGTTGGTGAACACGTAAGCCGCCAATCCATATTTCGTGTTGTTCGCCGCGGCAATCACTTCGTCGAGCTTGCTGAAGTCCAGCAGCGGCATGACCGGCGCGAACGGTTCCTCGGTCATGATTTTCGCGTCGGCGCTGAGGTTCGTCACGACCGTGGGCTCGAAGAAGTAACCGCGATCAAAGCGCTCCGATTTCTTTCCGCCCGTGAGGATCTTAGCGCCGCGGCCCGTGGCGTCTTCGATCAATAGCCGCGTTGAATCGAGCGCTTTCTTCTCGAACATCGGCCCGATCTCCACACCCTCGTCGAGGCCGTTGCCGAGTTTCAGCGCGCGAGCAGCTTCGACCGTGGCTTCGGTAAACTTCTTGGACACGTCTTTGTGAATGAAGAAGCGGCTCGGCGAAATGCAGACTTGGCCGTTGTTGCGGAACTTGCCGATCACGGCCGCCTTGGCCACCGCTTCCGGGTCGGCGTCCGGAAAAACAATAAACGGCGCATGCCCGCCCAATTCCAGACTCAAGCGCTTCATTTGGTCGGCCGCGCCGCGCATCAATTGTTTGCCCACTTCGGTCGAGCCCGTGAAACTGATCTTGCGGCAAATCGGGTTTTCGAGGAACTCGTCGGCCATTTCCTGCGCCGTGCCGACGACAACGTTGGCCACGCCTGGGGGCAGTCCCGCCTCAACCATGCACTCGAAGACCTGAATCAGACAAAGCGGAGTTTGACTGGCCGGCCGGCTGACGATCGTGCAACCCGCGGCCAGAGCTGGAGCAATCTTGCGCGATTGCAGCGTGATCGGGAAATTCCATGGGCTGATGGCCCCGACCACGCCAACCGGATGCTTGATGGTGATGTGCCGTTTTCCGGGCGCGCTATTCGGGATTACCTGCCCATAGGCACGCTTGCCTTCTTCGGCGAACCACTCGAACGTATCGGCGGAGTGCAGGACTTCGGCCTTGGCTTCGGCGACCGGTTTGCCTTGTTCGGTCGTGAGGGTCCGGGCAATGGCATCGGCGCGTTCGCGCATCAAGTCGGCGGTCTTCTTCAGGATTTTGGCGCGCTCGTAAGCGGTGGTCTTCATCCAGCTCGGAAGCGCACGTTGGGCGGCTTCCAGCGCTCGCCGCGTTTCCGCTTTGCCGCCGTAAGCCACTTGCGTGATGATCTCCTCAGTCGCTGGGTTCGTCACGCCCAGAGTTCGGCCGGAGTCCGAATCGCACCACTTGCCGTCGATGAGCATTTTCTTGGCGGTCGTAGACGCGGTTGCCGTAGCCATGATGAGCCTCACATGAAGGTTTGCTTTAGCGCATGGTACTTGCGCAGCGAAACGCGGCCAGACCCGGCATCAAGCGAGTGCCTCGGTCACCGGGTAGCCATCGCAAATGAAACGCAGTTGGCCCTGAATGTCTGTGAGTTGCGCGCGCGGGTCGATTCCCATGGCGTGATAAATCGTCGCCGCCAGGTCGCTGATATGCACCGGACGTTCCTTGGGATAGGCACCGAAAGCGTCCGAAGAGCCGACCGCCTGACCCGCCTTCACGCCGCCGCCGGCCAGCACGACCGAGTAACAATTACACCAGTGATCGCGCCCGCCGACGTTGTTCGTGTTGTTCGAGAAATTCACGCCCATTCGCGGCGTGCGGCCAAACTCGCCCATCCACACGACCAACACCTCGCCAAGCATTCCGCGTTCGTGCAGATCTTCAAGCAAAGCGCTGAAGCTCTGGTCCGCTGGCGGCATTAAGTCTTTGGTTGCGCGCTCGACGTGTTTGTTGTGCGTGTCCCAACTGCCCTTATCCACGTCCGTGTGCGAGAACACGGAGACGAACGGCACACCCGCCTCGACCAACCGGCGAGCCAGCAACGTGCTTTGCCCGACTTGATTGCGCCCGTAACGATCCCGCACCTTCGCCGGCTCCTTGGCCAGATCGAACGCCGTTTTCGTCTTCGGCGAAGTCAGCAAGTCGATCGCGCGGCGTTGAAACGTGCCGAGCGTTTCGATCTGCACGGATTTTTCGAGCCCGCGTTGCTGAGCGTCGAGGCGGCTCAGGAGAGTTTGACGGTCATCAAAGCGATCGCGCGACACGTCTTCCGGCAAGCCAGCCGCTTCAACGCGAAAGTCCTCCGCACTCGGATCGGCGCCGAGCACGAATGGATCGTAATTGGCGCCCAGATAACCCGCCAACAATCCCGGCGATTTCGACGGACCGTTATTGGTTACGTTGGGAATGATGACATGGCCGGGCATGGCCGCCTCGCCGGGCCGAAGTTTCGCGACCACCGAGGCGTAGTGCGGATGATCGGTGCGTTTGGCAGCCGTGCGGTTGGAAATGGCCATCGGATCGGTTGCTTCGCGACCGGCCAAGCTGCAATAGATCGCCGGGTTATGGCAGCGGATGGTATGGTGCACACCGCGCAAGATGCACAGTTTGTCGCCATGCTTCGCGATTTGCGGCAAGCCTTCGGTGAATAGTAGACCCGGCACCGGCGTGCGGGCCGGCTTGAACAGTCCGCGGATTTCTTCCGGCGCGTTCGGCTTCGGGTCGAACGTTTCGCACTGGTACGGCCCGCCGACCTGAAAAAGAATAATGCAAGCCCGGGCCTTTGCCGCTCGTTTCGGCTCCGCCGCCAGCACGCGCAGCAGCCCGCCGCTCATCAGCGACAAACCACCGAACTTCATCAATGTGCGACGGTGCAACATCGGGCCATCCAAATTTGCCGGAACGACCGAACCGGTTGGTAATACTCTACGCCCCGCACCGGTCAGCCGAAAGCCGCGGCACCGGATTGGGTGGTACATCCTCCGTGTTCGGATTACGATAAGCGTATGGCCAGCGCCGAGAAATATCTGCGACCGGAAATGATTCGTCAGGTTGCCCGGCTCGACCTGCGCGCCAAGTTCATCGTCCAAGGTTTCCTCACCGGCCTCCACGCCAGTCCGCTGCACGGCTTTTCCGTCGAATTCAGCGAACACCGCGACTACGCGCCCGGCGACGATTTGAAATACATCGACTGGAACGTCTATGCCAAGACCGACAAGTACTACATCAAGAAGTTCGAAGCTGAAACCAACATGAACGGTTACCTGGTCATGGACCTGTCGGAGTCAATGGCCTGGACGTACAAGCAGGAATTGACGAAGTTCGAGTACGGCATCTGCCTGGCGGCGGCGCTCGGATACCTGATGATCCACCAGCAAGACCCGGTCGGGCTGGTGACCTTCGACACCGCGATTCGGGCGGTGATCCCCCCGCACAGCAAGCGGACGCAACTCGGCAGCATCCTGGCCGTGCTGGCGAACTTGAAGCCTACCGGCAAAACCGACGTGCCGCATTGCCTGCATCAACTCGCGGCCCTAGCCCGCTCGAAAAGCCTGATCATGCTCTTCAGCGATTTGCTAACGGACCCGGCCCCGTTGCTGGAAAGCCTTTACCACCTGCGCCATCGAGGCCACGAAGTAATTCTTTTCCACATTCTCGATGAAGCCGAGGTGAAATTCCCGTTCGAGGGGATGATCGAATTCGAGGACGTGGAATCGCACGACCGTCTGACACTGGACGCGAAGGGCATCAAAGAGGATTACTTGACTGCACTCAAGTTGCATTGCGATGACTTGAAAGACGAGGCGACCAAGGCCAATATCGATTACGTTGGCATGGACACGAGCGTGAGTTTCGATAAGGCCCTGCTCGAGTATCTGATTCAACGACAGCGGCGGTTCTGAACTCAGCTAAGATGTGTGCAATGTGGTCCCATGGTAACGGCAAGAGTCAAATTCTTTCCGGTCCAGAGATTGATTTGTGAACATGAGTTCACTATAATGCATCGGGATTGCGCGTTGGCTCGAAATGGGAGGGAAAATGTCCCAAAATGTCCCAAAATGTCCAGGAAAATAAATCTCCCCCTCGGGGTCAGAACAAGATGTGTTTTTGCATACGTTTTTTTCGCCCGTAGCCACAAGGACGCCCAAAATCTTTGGTGATGAGAACCACTCGCCGTGAATTTCTGGTTGCTGGTTCTTTGCCTCTGCTCGGGTTGGGGCTACCGGAGTTGTTGCGCGCGAAGCCGGAAGCGGCCGTGGCCAAGGCAAAGGCCTGCATCGTGCTGTTCATGTGGGGCGGGCCGGCTCAGCAAGACACTTGGGACCCGAAGCCCGACGCGCCGGTGGAATATCGTGGCGAATTCAAGCCAATTGCCACGCGCGTGCCTGGACTTCGAATCTGCGAGCATTTGCCGATGCTGGCTCAGCGGGCGGACAAGCTTGCCGTGATTCGCTCGATGACTCACAACGACGTCGATCACACCTCGGCCACGCATTTTCTCCTCACCGGCAAGGACCGCCCCAATCGCGCCGCACCGCTCGAAGATGATTGGCCCAACTACGGAGCGATGATGTCGTTCCTCGGCCGGGGGAAAGGCCCGTTACCGCCGTTCGTTTCCATGATGCCGGTCGTACCAAACGGGGCGCCGCGCTTTATCGAATTATCGCACGGGCAAGGCGCCGGCTTTCTCGGCCCGCTGCACAATCCCATGCGCATCGATGCCGATGCCAGCAAGCCCGATTACCGTGTGGGTGATTTCGAACCGCGGGCCGAACTCGGTTTGTCGCGCAGTCTCGAACGCCGAGACTTGTTGCGCGAACTCGATTCGCAAGTACGCAAGCTCGAAAGCTCGTCGATGGTTGAGGCGATGAGTTCGCACTATCAACGCGCCTATTCACTGCTGGCCTCACCCGCCGTTACGCAGGCGTTCGATCTCAGCCGCGAGCCCCGAGAAGTCCGCGAGCGCTATGGCATGAACATCCACGGTCAGAGCGTACTGCAAGCGCGCAGGTTGGTCGAAGCAGGCGTCCCGCTCGTCACCGTTTTCTGGCCGAATGAAGGCATCACCAACGTCAGCGTCTATTGGGACACGCACAACCGCAATTTCATCGACCTCAAGACGCGCCTGTGCCCGGTCACCGATTTGGCATTCACCGCCTTGCTCGACGACCTGCAAGCGCGTGGCATGCTCGACGAGACGCTCATTCTCTGGACCGGCGAAATGGGCCGCACGCCGCGAGTCGGCCAATCCGTGGTCGGCGGGGCCGGCGCCGGAAAGGATGGCCGCGATCATTGGGCCAATTGTTTCTCCAGCGTGCTGGCCGGCGGCGGGATCAAGGGCGGCGTGGTTCATGGCGCCAGCGATCGCTACGCGGCCTATCCGGCGAACAGTCCCACCAAGCCCGCCGATCTCGCCGCGACGATTTATCACCTCCTCGGCGTCGACCCGCGCACGACGATTCACGATCGCTTCAAGCGCCCGCTGACACTTTGCGAAGGCGATCCAATCCCCGCAATCATGACGTGAATTGGGCCGATCACATCGCGACCAGCTGAAATACCATCGGCGGAATCGCAACTCGTCCATACAAAGGCCGCAGTACGCAACCGAAACCGGAGGCCAACAAAGCCCATGACGGCGCGCGCGGTTCATTGGCACGAGGGGATGTTCTTGCGTCCGCAGCAGTTCCAGGCGGCGGAGCGATTCGCGCATGAGATTCAGGCCCGGCTTGGCCGCTGGGACGTCCAACACTATTGGGGCGCGCGCCGCGTCGAATGGGAACCGGAGGCGCTCGCCACCTATCGATTCGCGTTGCGGGCACTCGAAGTGCGGCTGCGCGATGGCAGCGCTCTCATCCTGCCCGACGACGGCTCGCTGCCCGCTCTGGACCTTAAGCCCGCGTTTCAATCCACCAATCGCGTCACGATCTTCCTGGCTGTGCCGCAACTGCGACTCGGCCGTGCCAACGCCGGCGCGGTCGAAAGCAGCCGCTACCGCACCGACATGCAAGACCTCGAAGATGAAAACACCGGCGTCAATCCGCAACCGGTGTCGGTCTTGCTGCCCAATGTCCGCTTGCTGACCGATGCCGATGAACACGCGGGTTTCGATGTCATTCCCTTGGCGAGGCTGGAGAAGTCCGCCCGCGCGGAGGCCGTTCCGCAACTTGACACCGCTTACATTCCGCCCGTGCTGGCCTGCGACGCCTGGCCGCCGCTGCAAGTCGGCATCCTGCGCACGATTTACGATCGCATCGGCAAGAAGATCGAACTTCTCGCCAGCCAGGTGGTGACGCGCGGCATCACGCTCGACAGTCACGGCCAAGGCGACGGCCGCATCGTCGGCCAACTCTCGCGCTTGAACGAGGCCCATGCTCTGCTGGGAAACATGGCCTTCGTCGAGGGAATTCACCCACTGCCGGCCTATCTTGAACTTTGCCGGCTGGTCGGGCAATTGTCGATCTTCGGCAAGTCGGCCCGCCCGCCGCAACTGCCGCGCTACGACCACGACGACCTTGGCGGCTGTTTCTACAAGGTCAAGCAATACATCGACGGGCTCTTGAACGAAGTCGAGGAGCCGTCGTACGAGGAGCGGGCTTTTATCGGCGCCGGGTTGCGCATGCAGGTATCGCTGGAGCCGGGGTGGCTCGAACCGGCGTGGTCGATGTTCCTCGGCGTGCGCAGCCCGCTCGGTGGTGAAGACATCGTGCGGCTGCTCACCAAGGCCGGGCAGTTGGACATGAAAGTCGGCAGTTCCGACCGCGTGGACGCGATCTTTACCAAGGGCGCCGCCGGATTGAAGTTCACTCCGAGTCCACGCCCGCCGCGTTCCCTGCCCTCCGCGCCCGACCTGACGTATTTCCAGATCGATCGCGATTCCACGCCGGCCGAGTGGCAATTCGTGGCCAAGTCGTTGTCGCTGGCCATTCGCTTCAACGAGAAGCTGATCGAAGGGAACATCCAAGGCGAACGTGAACTGAAGCTCAAGGTCAAGACCGGCGGCGGCCAGACGGCGACGCTGCAAGTCACGCTGTACGTCGTGCCCCAATCGCTGGTCGACAAATAACCGCTCGCGGCTTGGCGAACATGATCTGTCCCCGCTGCGCTTTCGACAATCTGCCCGGCGAGAACGAGTGCCGCAGTTGCTTGTGCGACTTGACGGCGTTGGATCGCCCCGCGCCCCACGATCGCGTCGAACTCAGCCTCATGGCGGACACCGTTGGCCGGCTCAGTCCGCGTGCCCCGGTTCTCGTGCCCGCCGACGCCTCGGTCGCCCAAGCTGTTCGCGTTTTGCTCGATGAAGATGTCGGTGCCGTGTTGATCGTGGACGTAGCCGGATCGTTGATCGGAATATTCAGCGAGCGCGACTTGCTGACCAAAGTCGCCGGACTGGAAAAGCCGCTCGCCGAACTGCCCGTCGATCAATTCATGACCCCGAATCCCCAGACGGTAAAGGCCGACGACAAACTCGCCTTCGCCCTGCGACAGATGGAC
>JBGQCZ010000221.1:0-7862 GCA_041495645.1 Gemmataceae bacterium
GTCGCCTTAAATGCCGCACCGTGTGCCTTGCGTTTCCGTGCCATCAAGATCCCCTCCGTGGACCACCGATTTATAGCTTAATCGGTTGTCCGACTTTTGGGGACCACTTCACACGTCTCGTTCCATAGTTGCCCCTTTATGTGAAGAGCGGTTATCACGAACCGCGTCTTGGCATCAGTTGGCAACGTTTTTTTCTTGCTAAGAGTCTCCTTTGCGCACCATAAGTTGTTGCAAATATCATTGATCTTTTGCGTCTTGAAATTCAGATTGGATAGACGTTTTCTTGAGTCTCGAATAAGCGCCATGTGGGCAAAGGCGTTCCGAATGTCTTTAATCCACAAAAGGTCTTGGTGGATTTTCGGACCGGTTATTCTCATTGCATGAGCAAGCGCGATTCTTGCCCCAAAAGATCCGAGCGGATTGCTTGGTATAAGCAACCAATCGGTTTCGGGACAATCTTGAAGCCGGGATTTTATTGCCGCGCCAAGGGCTTCATCGACGGTAGCTCCTCCAATAACCGCCGTCACTCGATCGCTTTCTTCTATCATTTCTTTGAATATCAGCCAATCCGACTGGAACTTCTCCTGAACCCAATCTGGATAGCTGCTCAGCGGGTCTTCATCTTTTGTCATTTTGTCACCGAAGGAACGGCACCGGCTGATCCGCCTCTTGAAGTTCTTTTGTTGCAACTCTGCGCAACCGTTCTCGCACCCATGCGGAAACCCCCAAGCCAGCCAGCTCGGCGGCATTCTTGAACGCTTGCTTTTCAGCCGGACCTAGCCGCACTTCCAGGTAATCGCTTTTACCGTCTGAACCCTTGGCGGGCTTGGCGCGTCTATTTGTTTTCATGATGGGATTGTACCCACGTCGCCCGGACAAAGCAAGTGAAAAATAGTTTGCTTCCGACCTTGAATTGTCCGGACAACGTCGGTACAATATGGGAGTAAAGAAAACCCACGGGAACCGCTCGTAACGGAACCCGTGGGGGAAACCACAAACCGGCAGTTACGCCAGAATGCGGCTCAGAGCAAAGCCATTCTAAGCGGACCTGCCCTAGCGGAAAAGGGTTCGCCATGAATTGCCCGATTTGCCAGTCTGAATCCCACAAATGCGGTCGCAATCGAAACGGTTCCCAGTGCTATCGGTGCGGGGAATGCGGCTTGAAATTCACTGATGAATCAACCCGCCCGATTGATCGGCGTCGGCTGTCACGCGACAAAGTCGTGATGATTTTGCGAATGCTCTTGGAAGGCATGTCCGTCCGGTCTGTCGAGCGCCTGACCGAAGTTCATCGGGATACGGTCATCGCCACGATGGTAGAGGCCGGCGAGAGTTGCGAACGGTTCATGGAACGGGCGATTCGGCTTCTCCCGGCGAGCGATGTCCAAGCGGATGAAATCTGGGGCTTCATCGGGTGCAAGGAAAAGACAAAAATGCGGAATGGCTACGGCGAAGATAAGGGCGATGCGTGGTGTTTTGTGGGTATCGAGCGCATGACCAAATTGATTCTCGCGTGGCACCTGGGGAAGCGGACGCCGGGCGATACGTTGGAATTCACGGATAAGCTACGCCACGCGACTACGGGCCGGTTCCAACTCAGTACCGATGGCTTCCGCCCGTACAAATCCGCTGTTCGTGAATCGTTCGGCGAGACGGTTGACTATGCTCAGTTGATTAAGGTTTACGCCACACCAGAGGAAGGAGGGCCAACGCGGTATTCACCGAGTCAGGTAATCGACACCTACTCGGTGATTCAACTCGGCAACCCGGACGAAGATCGGATTTGCACAAGTCATTCGGAGCGAAGCAACCTGTCAATCCGTATGGCCTGCCGGCGCATGACGCGGTTGACGAATGCTTATTCTAAGAAGTGGCAGAATCACGGTGCGGCGCTCGCGTTGTGGTTCGGTTATTACAACTACTGTCGGTCGCATGAGACTTTGAATGAGAGAAACGGCGTCAAGACAACACCGGCGATGGAATCGGGATTGACGGACCACGTTTGGACCGTGGAAGAATTACTTGAACGTGCGGCGGAGATTCAGTAATATTGATTCCCAGCTGGAACGTCGGGAGTAGCTATCCGGCGAGCTTGTCCATTGCCAAGGTATTTTAACCTTTTGGCACGCCTAAATCTCCAGCACCGCGATATGCGGACAGTACCCACGTTCCAGATCCCGCCGCCAATGTGCCCGAACGGCTGGGTCGGTTAGACACTCTTCTCTTGCTATCCGCTCCGCGACGACAAACGCGTCGTCGCTCGTTGAGCTGAAGACTTTCACGAATACAAACCCATCGCGATAGGTGGGAGAGTGCGCAGGTCGAACAGCAATTTCGACTCCAGCCAACCTCAGATGCAACCCCTTCGTCACCCAATCAGGATCCATCTTCGACGGCTGACACATGCCGCCATCTTATTCGCTGCTACTAGCCCCAATACCATTATCCCTCAAGCGGTTCGGATAGGCAATTGCAAGCGACCCACCGGCCGCCGGTACAAGTACAAGTTGGAGGATGGCGCAGCCTGAGCATGGATACCAAAGGGCGCGGCGAATTGTGACATGACGATTTCCTCGCGAACACCTGAAGGCACGCCGCATCAGTGCCCCATTTGTCACCAGGTCGCGGCGCTCGAACCGTGTTATCCCGGTGGTGATTCAGTTTGCCCAAGCTGCGGCCACTTGTTGTGGCAATTTCGAGATCGCATCGGAAAAATCGCCGGCGTTCCACTTGAGCAAATCAAGTTTGAAAGCCGGCTCAGGGACGAGCTTGGCATTGATTCCCTCGAACTTGTTGAATTGGTGATGGAGGTCGAGGAAGAAGGCGGGATCACGATTCCCGATGAGATCGCAACGAACTTTCGGTCGGTGCGCGACGTGATTGAGTATCTCAGGCGTCAAGTGAGGTTTTATCGATCGGAGCAGCGAGGCCGCACCCATCATGTACAGCTCGACGTCGCGGCAGGCAGACTCTCCGATCGGCGCTGGTCGACAGTTTCGATCGACTGTACCAGGAGAACCGACAGATAATCCATCGGACACGGGCAGATGGAGCATTCCTTCTGGTCGCAGTGGCTGCAAACTTGGGAGCGCATGTTGTCCAGGTAGGGCTCGATCACACCGCTGTCGATTTGGTGGATCGCATCCAGGTATTCGGGCAGGTGAAGTTCAATGCCGCAGAACTTGCCCATCGGTAAGCAGGGCGGCCCACCCGGCGGGCGCTCAACGCAACGGCTGCAAACCTGAGTCCGAATTTCCTCCAGATATTCCCGCAACTGCGCCTCGGTGTACATGGTACATCTCCTCAGTCTGTCGTTGCCGGAACGTTCTCTGCGGATGGCTCGGAAGCCGCTCGTGCTTTCCGTTTCTCGTCCGGATTCGGTGGCAGAACCAAGACGGGGCAATGGGCCGAACGAATGACTTCTTCAGTGATGCTTCCCAGCCACCAACGCGTCATGCCGTTGCGACCGTGAGTCGCCATGACGATCAGGTCGATCTGCTGCGCCCGAACATAATGCTTGATCTTCTTGACAATGTCGTTACCAATTTGGATTGACTCGATGCGGCGGACAGATCCAGATTCACCAAGAACAGTGCGAAGCCAATCTTGGCTCTGATTTGCCACGTCTCCAGCCTCGAAGGCGCCCGTCGCACCGTACATTGCCGCGGCGTCGCCCGGGTCCCGGGCGACATGCAGAACGTGCAATTCCGCTCCAAACCGCTCAGCCAGGGTGTGAGCACACTCCACGGCGCGGTTAGCCTCCGGACTGAGATCCGTGGCGACCAGGATCCGTTGCCATTTGACTGTGGTCATTGCTTGCTCCTCAAGGACATTAGCGGCGTGGCTCCAATCGATACGCGGCGGCGCCATCTGTTGTTGGTGACCTGATTCTTCCTCAAGCAAAGCCCATTCCCCTTTCCCTCGTTCGCCCGCCGAATGGTTCGCATGGAGCGCAAGCAAAGCGCGGCCATCGACTTGCTCCGAAATGGAATTGCTCGAACTTTCAAACAAGCCCGGAATGACCTGCGTCAGGCCCGCACATTCCGTGTGCGGCAGCGGCGCGGCGGCCAGTCCGAAACGCGCGCAAAGCACCGCCGACTACGTTCTGAAAAAATTGGAAATGGCAGCGGAGCGGACGTGGGAGGCCACGTCGCACTTGGCCCGGGTCACGGTGTTGAAGGCCAAATCGTTGCTACTGCCGGTCGTGGAGGCCATCGGCGGCGACGTCGGTGGTGCCGAGGGCTTTCTTGTTGGCGTCGCCGCGGATCACGCCGGGGATGGGGCGCTTGGTGAAGAGGTCGAAATCGGGGTCGCCGAACCAGTTGGGGGCTTCGGTCGGGGGAGCGCTGCCTTTGGCGACGAGGAGGATGGGCGGCTCTTGGCAGCCGGCAGTTTCCCAAATGGCCCGGCCGGCTTTGACGATTTTCAAGCGCGCCTTGCGTTCGTCGTACTTGTAGGTGCGCGAGCCGGCCCCCGAGAAACTGTAGGTGATGCTCCGGGGCGTGCTCCTCTTGTCCTCGGACGCCTCGAAGACGACCGTGGCCGCCGAGTTGAGCCGGTAGCCGAGTAATTTGGCGCGACCTTCAAGAACCTGTTTGATTTCCTTCTGCCGGTCGGTGGGCAGTCCGCTGACGTCAACGCGCACGTCGTCGCCGGGGCGCAGGGCGAAGAGACCGGGCTGGCGCAGGGCTTCCTCGATCTGGGCCAGGGCGTTGGGGTGCGGCAGCACGAAGGAGAGCAACGCGACTTCCTTTTGCAGGCCGCGCTGGGCGATCATCCACACTTCGCGGCCGCGCGGCATGGCCCATTTTTGCCACGAGTATTGCCACACAGGGATAGGAGTGTTGAGGTCGTAGAGGCTGCCGTTGTGGTAAACGTGCTGCGTGCCGGCCCAACCGAAGTCGGGCAGCAGTCCGTGATAATTCAACTTCAGGTCGGCGACCATCGCGTCCCAGCTTTGGCCGGTCGCCAGGTCGAGCAGGATGATGCGGCCGGTGCCGCCGATGGCCAACAGTTTGCCGTCGGGGTGAAACGCGAGCACGGCGTCGAGGGGCGGTTTGCCGATCGGCCGCGCGCCCACGATCTTGTTCACCGCCGGATCGTACAGGGCAACGCTGCGATCCGTGACGAAGGCCAGCTTCGCGCAGTCACACGTGACGCCGGGCATGCCCACGACGCCGGGGAAGACGGCCACTTGCTTGAGCGTGTTGAGGGCCCAGATTTTCAATTCGCCGTTCCCGGTGACGCTGGCGATGTGGTCGCGGCCGACGAAGCCGGCCCAGCGAACCTCGGCCTCCTTGCGGATGAAGTTGGGCGGGTCGGGATCGCCGCGCGATTCGCCGTCGGCGGAAGTGCCTTTCCAGTATGGATGGAAGGTCTTGCGATCGATCTTGTCGCCCGGACCCATGGACCACAGTTCGAGTCCTTGGGCGCCCCGGCCGCCGGCATCGCTGCGGCGAGCCAAGAGCCGCCGGCCGTCGCCGTGCATGTCGAAGGGAAGGTACATGTCCTTTATGTCGCATTGGCCGATCACCTGGCCGCGCGTCAAATCGCACCACAAGAGGTGGGTGAAGCTCGGCGATTTTTTCTCCACCCAGTCGTTGAGAAAGACCGCGCCGCGCGCGGCGGCGGAGTTGACGATTGCGCCGTGAATGGTTCGTCCGGGAACGATAAAGGAAGTCAGCGAAACCGGTGCGCGAGCCTCCAACGCGGGCGCCGAACCGACGCTCCACGGCCAGAGGCCGCCTTTTTCAGGCATTTGCAGCGGTCCGCCCGCCTGAGATTTGGCGACCTCCTCGTCGTCCTTGGCGGAAGGCGCGTCGCCCAAAACGGCATCGGGTGCGACGGTCTTGACACCGTCGTCCTGATTGCCTTTCGAACAGCCGAATGCGGCGACGGTGATGAGTGCGAAAACGCAAACCGTACGACGGACGGACATAAGGGGGCTCCGGCAACTGCGGGGGCGACACTCAAAGGTAGGTCATGCCGGGAGGAAAGTCTAAGTGCGAACGCGGCAGGCGAGCGACTTGCCGCAAGTAATTTTGGACAACTGTACACTATAATGGTGCATGGCGGGAACCGGTCGTTCGCCGCTCGGTCGTTAGCGAGAAATAAACGTGGCAAAGTCGAGCCGATTTCTGGTCGCTGCTTCTGAGCGCGAAGCCTTTAGCTGCAGACGTGCGTGCGGACGTGCGTGCGGACGTGCGAGCGCGCGTGCGGGCGAGCGTGCGCGTAACCGCGTAAAGTTTTTGCGAGCATCGCGAGCGGGCAGCAAGCTGGGGCAGGGCAATGGGATACGTCAAGTGAGCCGATTTTGGACCGGCGACGAAAGGTGCGGAAATGCGCGTTTTGGGTTCGTGATCGGTGGCAAGGGTTCCGGGCTTTTCGTTGATTTCCGCGCGCGAATCCTTCACAATGGCGGCATGCTGGACTGGTTGCTCGAATCCCTGTTTCCGCCGCCGGCCGGGACAGACCGCGAGGCGGACTGCATCTGGGTGGAACCGGACCTGGCCGATCCGCTGGGATTGGTCGGGGTGGGCGGCGATTTGGAGCCGGAACGACTGCTGTCAGCGTATCGGCAGGGCATTTTCCCGATGTACGAAGAGGGCGAGCCGATTTGCTGGTGGTCGCCCGATCCGCGCGCGGCCTTCGACCTGGACGGCTTGCACGTATCGCGGCGGCTGGAGCGCACAATCCGATCCGGCAAATTCGGGGTTACATTCAATCAGGAATTCGTCGGCGTGATGCGCGGCTGTGCCGATCGGCCCGAGGGTACGTGGATTACCCGCGACATGATCCAGGCCTACGCCCGGCTGAATCGCCAGGGGCATGCCCACAGCGTGGAGGCGTGGCTGGACGGCGAATTGGTGGGCGGGGTCTACGGCGTGTCGGTGGGCGGGTTATTCGCGGGCGAATCGATGTTTCACCGCGTGAACGATGCATCAAAAGTGGCGCTGGTGCATTTGTTCGAACGGCTGCGGGAGCAAGGCTTCGTGCTGTTCGACACGCAGATTCTCAACGACCACACGCGCGGCCTCGGCGCGCACGACATTTCACGCGAGGAGTACCTGGCCCGGCTGCGTGAGGCGATTTCAATTTCCGCGTCATTCGAATAGGGAGACTGAGCATGCGAGCATTTTTGGCTGTGGCGTTGCTGATCGGATCGGCGGCCCTTGCACGGGCGGACGTGGCGTCCGGCCCGAAGGAGGGCGACAAGGTCGCGCCGCTGAAGGTCTACGCCGTCACCGGAGATCCCAAGGAAAAGGAAGTGGACTACGCCGATCTGCGCAAAGACAAGCCGACGATTTATGTGTTCGTCTCGGCGGAGAATTTCAAGCGGCCGATGTTCCGCTATATCAAGACGCTCGAGAAAAAGGTCGGCGACGACGCGCTTGTGGTGGCCGTGTGGCTGACCGACGATGCCGACAAATCAAAAGAGTACCTGCCGAAGATTTCGGGGAATTTCGAGAGCGCGGCGCTGACGGTGTTCGGCGAAAAAGCCGGCCCTAAGGATTGGGGCATCAACGTCGACGCGCACCTCACGGCCGTGGTCACTCACCAGGGCAAGGTAGTGAAGTCGTTCGGCTACATGTCGCTGAACGATACCGATGTGCCGGAAGTCGTCGAGGCGTTGAAGAAAGCGATCAAGAAGTGAATCACTCCTTCTTGATCTTCCACGCGCCAAGTGTTTTGGAGTCTCGGGCGAAAAGGAATCCTTCGGCCAAAGCGGGAGCGGCGCGGAGGGGTTTGGCGAGTGCAGCGAAACGGCCGCGTTCGGTGTAGCCCTTCGGCGACGCTTCCAGCAGGACCAATTCGCCGGATTCACAGGCGGCGATCAGCATGCCATCGGCGGCGATTAACCA
>JBGQCZ010000222.1:0-7822 GCA_041495645.1 Gemmataceae bacterium
CGATGAGCGAGCCGCCGATGCTCACGCCCGCGAGCCTGCCATTGCTGCTGGCGATGAACCCGGAACTGTTGCCCGCTCCGCCCTGCACGTCGTGGCCGATCTTCACCAGGCCCATGTCGCCGCTGCTGCGAATCTCGCCGCTGCCGTTGCCCGAGCCGCCGATGAGCGAGCCGCCGATGCTCACGCCCGCGAGCCTGCCATTGCTGCTGGCGATGAACCCGGAATTGGAACCCGAGCCCCCCTGCACGTCGTGGCCGATCTTCACCGCCCCCATGTCGCCGCTGCTCGAAATCTCACCGCTGTCGCTGTTCGCTCCACCGACCAGCGAGCCGCCGATGGTCAAGCCCGCCAGTTTGCCACCGGCATCGATCCGACCGGATCGGGTGCCCGCTCCACCTATCACGTCATGCCCGATTTTCACCGCCCCCAAGTCGCCGTTGCAGAAAATGTCGCCGCTCGTGTTGCCCGATCCGCCGATGAGCGAACCGCCGATGGTTACGCTCGCCAGATTGCCAATGCTCCTAATCTCGCCGGTAAAGTTACCCGTTCCGCCCTGAACGTCATGGCCGATCGTCACCGCGCCGATATCGCTGAAGCAGAAAATTACGCCGATGAGCGAGCCGCCAATTGACACGGAGCCGATCGTCCCCTCTCTCACGGAAACAAATGAACCGTTGACGTCGCCTTTCACAACCAGTGCGCCAAGTGAGCCGTCAATGTCGCTGACCAGATTGCCCCCCGGTGCCTGGGTGTCCGTGCCAAAGCGGCCCATCGACCGCACGGTCAACGATTTCAACGCGGGTGCAACCGGATCACTGTTTCCTGCATCGATCTGGCCGAGGTCGCCCGCCACGGTCACCGCACCCAGGTCGAAGCCGGTCGAGTTGATGAAGCCGATATTCACCTGGCCATCGCCGCCAGTGACCGCGCTGTGCGTGCCGGCAGCCGTGATCGCGGTGCCCGCCGAGGTCGCACCGAACCCCGTCAGGTCGATTTTCTGCAACTGCTGCTTCGTCGCGTTGCTGCCGTCGACTTTGCCGGCGTCAAACTTGAAGATCGTATCGACGTTCCCGGCATTCAGAATGGCCTTGGAGAAAGTAACGGCGACGTTGTCGCCATCGATGTCCTGAAAGGTCAGTTTCGTGGCGCTGACCAGCGTGGCCGGCGCATCGCGGGGTTCGAGTGATTCGAAACGGAGAATGGTGCGTTTTGGCGGCATGGGTTCGGGTCTCTTTGAGTGTTGAGGATTCGCACGTACGAACATGCGACGAAACCGCCGTCGGCCTGTCGAACAAAATGAAGATTTTCGCTGTGAAAGCACCTGAAACGAGCAGTTGGATGGCTCAAAGCGCGGGCCACGGCGCGGATTTAGTCGTTTTTTCGACAGCGACGGGCTTAAATATCGCATAGAAGGGGGACTACCCTAGGGAGGTGCGGCCGTGCCTATTGATGCCCAGCGTGTGCAAGAACTGTTCCTGGCAGCAGTGGAGCGGACGCCGCCGGCCGAACGGACCGCCTATTTGGACGAGGCTTGCGGCGGCGATTCCGGCCTACGAACTCACGTTGAGGCGCTGTTGCGCGCCCACGACGAGCCCGGCAGCTTCCTGGAGCATCTCAACTCCGACGACACCGGAGCACTGAGGCCAATCGGCGAGGAATCGGGCGACTTCTCCGTTCAAGATCGACGAGCGCCGCGCGACCGCATTGGCCCGTACAAGCTTCTGCAGAAACTCGGCGAGGGCGGGATGGGCGAAGTGTGGCTGGCCAATCAGGAACAGCCGATCAAGCGCCGGGTTGCCCTCAAGATCATCAAACCGGGCATGGATAGCCGGCAGGTCATCGCCCGGTTCGAGCAAGAACGGCAAGCCCTGGCCATGATGGATCATCCCAACATTGCCAAGGTGCTGGACGCGGGGACCATCGGCGAACCGGCTGCGTTAGCCGCCGGGTTAACGCACCCGGCAGCTAACGCAGCCGGTTCGCCTGGACAACCTTATTTCGTCATGGAGCTGGTGAAGGGAATCCCCATCACCACGTATTGCGATCAGGAACATCTCTCGCCAAAGGAGCGGCTGGCGCTCTTCATCCCCGTTTGCCATGCCGTGCAGCACGCGCATCAAAAAGGAATCATTCATCGCGATCTCAAACCATCAAACGTGATCATTGCGCTGTACGACGGAAAACCGGTGCCCAAAGTGATCGACTTCGGCGTGGCCAAGGCCACGCAGCAGAGCCTGACGGCAAGCACGATCTTCACCGAAGTCGGCCAGATTGTCGGCACGCTGGAGTACATGGCCCCCGAACAGGCCGAATTGAACAACCTGGACATCGACACGCGGGCCGACATCTACTCGCTCGGCGTGCTGCTCTATGAACTGCTGACCGGCAGTCCGCCTTTCAGCAAGCATCAGCTTCGCAGTGCGGCGTTCTCGGAGATGCTGCGCATTATTCGTGAAGTCGAGCCGGTGCGGCCCAGCACGAAACTGTCCTCGTCCGACGAGTTGCCGAGCCTCGCGGCGAAACGCAAGCTGGAGCCGAAACGACTGACGCAGGCCGTGCATGGCGACTTGGACTGGATCGCCATGAAGTGCCTGGAGAAGGAACGCGGCCGGCGCTACGAGACGGCGAATGCCCTCGCCTTGGACATCGAACGCTTTCTGGCCGACGAACCCGTGCGTGCCGGCCCACCGAGCGCGCGCTACCGCCTGCGCAAATTCATGCGGCGAAACAAGAAGCCCGTGCTGGCAGCTAGCCTCGTTCTCTTGGCCCTGATCGGCGGCATCGTCGGCACGAGCGTCGGCCTAGTGCGCGCTCGCGCGGAGCAACGAGTTGCCAAGGACGAACTGGACAAAGCCGTGGCGGCCGAACTTGCCGCCGTGGAATCCGAAGCGGACACTGAAGCCTTTAGCCGGTTTCTGGTCCACGATGTGCTGGCGACAGCGCGGCCGGGCGGCTGGGAGGGCGGCTTGGGAGTCGATATCACGGTGCGGCGCGCTCTCGACGAGGCGGCCGGGAAAATCGGCGAGCGCTTTAATGGCCGGCCGCGGGCCGAGGCCGTCGCCAGAAACGATCTGGGGGAGACTTATCGCATTCTCGGTGAATACACACTCGCCGAATTGCATCTCCGCCGTGCCGTCGATCTGCGTCGTCAGGTGCACGGGGCAGATCATCTGGATACGATCAAAAGCGAGCTGTATTTAGCTTATAGCCTCGCCTATTTGGGCAAGCGTGAGGAAGCAGTGGGGTTGATGAAGCATGTTCGGGATTGTGACCGCGACATACTCGGGCCGGATCATCGCAGCACATTCAACGTCGAGCGCGCGCTAGCCCTCTGCTATTCGCAAATGCGACGCCACTCCGAGGCGATTGCTCTCCTGGAGGATCAACTCAAGCGCAGCCGGGACAAGTTCGGACCTGGCGACGAGGTCACGCTCAGCATCATGAATACGCTCGGAGCGGCTTATCGAGACGCCGATCGAGCGACCGACGCACTGCCGCTGCACGAAGAGGCGTTGAGGATTCGAAAGGACACGCTGAGTGAGGATCACCCGCGAACGCTCATGGCGCTGCACAATCTCGCGATCGCGCTGGAGGACGCCGGCCGCTGGCGCGACGCTGCCGGGCTCTTTGAAACGGAACTCAAGGCGGCAAAAATCAAACTCGGGCCTGAGGCTCGCGTTACGCTCGATGTGATGAAGCATTTAGGCTACGCCTATCAGCTCACCGGCCGAGTGCCCGAGGCCATTGTCTTGAACACGGAGGCCGGCCGGCTCATGAAGGCGAAGTTTGGCCCCGACGATTCCGACACACTCGCGTGCGTACACCAACTTGCCGTCTCGCTCAGTGCGGCCCGGCGGCACAGCGAAGCCATTCCGCTGCTCGATGACACGCTCACGCGCAAGAAGGCGAAGTATGGTCCCACTGACCTAACGACGCTCAAGACCATGGACGCGCTGGCATGTGCTTATCGCGCCGTGGGGCAGTTGCCGGCGGCCATTCCCCTGTTTGAGGAAGAACTCAAGCTGTGCCGGCAGACGCTCGGCCCCGAACATACCCACTCGCAAACGTGCATGAATAACGCCGCGTTGGCCTACCAAGACGCCGGCCGCTTACCGGAGGCGATCGCGCTCTACGAGGAAAACTTGAAGCTCAAGAAAGCGAAGCTTGTCGCGGAGCACCCCAACATGCTGACCGCCATGCACAATCTCGCCTGGGGTTATCAGGCTGCGGGCCGGTTGCCCGAGGCCGCGGCACTTTACGAAGAGGCTTTACGCGGCCGAAAGGCCAAGCTTAGCGCGGAACATCCAGACACGTTGTACACCCTGTTCAATCTGGCAACGACCTATGACCGGCAAGGGGAATCCGCCCGTGCCGAGGCGGCATATCTCGAGTTGCTCACGCTGCAACGGAAACTCGCTAATCCCTACCTGACAGGCACGCTGAGCATTTTAGGGCGCCTGTATCTCCGCCAGAAGCGCTTCGCCGAGGCCGAACCGTTGCTACGGGAGTGCCTGACAATGAGCACGAAGAAAACGCCCGGCCATTGGCAAGTTTTCAGCACACAGAGTCTGCTCGGCGTCAGCTTGCTGGGACAGAAGAAGTACGCCGAGGCCGAGCCGCTCATGCGGCAGGGTTACGACGGCTTGAAGGCCCGCGAAAAATCTCTGTCCGCCGACGCTCGGCCTCTGCTGCCGCAGATCGCCGAAAAACTGGTGCAACTCTACGAAGCCACCAACAAGCCGGATGACGCGGCCAATTGGAAGAAAGAACTCGCGACGCTCAAATTACCGAATGAAAAGAATTGAGGCCGCCGCGCCGCCAATTCTCCTGGCGGCGTCACTTCCGCTGGGGTTGCTCAGCCATTTTCCTTATGTGTCTCTTTTATGTGTTGAAAGTCCGTCGCTGCTCGGGTGCGCGGTCGGTCACGCGCGAAATCATGTAGACCAGAACATGGCCAGGAATGCCGGCCAGGAGCGAATGGCCATCGCCTTCCAGACAGTTTCGATGGTCAGCATGGCTCTGGTAGGGGTCGCCGCAACAATTCAACTGCTACATGAGATGCGGCGTTCGGAGCGCGGTCGGGAGCGAGGCTAACTAAAGCGCCGGCCAGGGCTGCACACCAGGCGGGAAATATACCACCAGCCCATTCTGGAGCGGCAATTGCAGCAAAGATCACCCCCACCTCCACCGGCTCCGCTCCGGCTCAAGCGTGAGTGTGCTAAAACATGAAAATCCACGCAGCCTGCACGCCGCCCCTGCACCGCCTTTTCCGTCTGGGGGCCGGGCCGCCATTATACCCGGCGTCCTGCCGGGTGAGCGGCCCTTATACCCCCAGACTCCATACGGCGATGCGATGGCGACGGCGAGAGCAGACCGACAGGAGGCATTGCGCCGAAAAACGGCGTGCAACGCAAGAGGGGCGAAAAGACGGGGACCGGCTTACCCGAGGTCAACTAAGGCATCGACTAGCCTGCGCAGATTGCCGGTTAGGCCCTTGCGGCTATTGCACTGATTTCCCAGGAATCTCGTTTTTCGTCTGTAACACTTTGGCGTCTCGCGCATTAATACGGGTGTCATGCAAACCGACACCGATACACCGCCGAGCACGAATGAACGCGATATGGTTGTGCGCGCTCGAACTGATCGCGAATCCTTCGGACGGCTCTACGACATGTACTATCCCCGGATCTTTCGACACTGCCTACGGAGGCTATTCCTTCGAAGTGTCGCCGAAGACGTCACGTCGGATGTCTTTCTTCGAGTCGCCAGACAGATTCCGGATTTCGCCGGGGCCACAAATGACGATTTTGTCCGGTGGGTTCACGCCATTGCCACACACGAAATCAACGCCTACCTGCGGCAGAGCCAACGGCGGTCTCGGCTTCTTGAAGAAGCTGTTCGCCGGAAGGCAATACAGGTAGTCGATCAATCGGCGAGTTCGACCAATCTTGCGGCACTCGACTGGCCGCGCGTTTACGAAGCACTTCTCACCTTAGAGCCACGCGATCAATCGATCGTCACGCTGCGTTTCTTTGAAGACATGGCGCACGAACAGATTGGGAACATCCTCGACATGCGACCCGGAGCGGTCCGTACGGCACTGACCCGCGCCCTCGGAAAGCTCAGGCAGGAATTAGGAGTCAAATTATGAACAGCGCCGAATCCCGCTTCCGCGATTTGCTGAACGAGCCGCCGTTTGACGACTCGTCTCGAAAGGAGCATCGCG
Organism: Gemmataceae bacterium; assembly: GCA_041495645.1. Taxonomy (GTDB): domain Bacteria; phylum Planctomycetota; class Planctomycetia; order Gemmatales; family Gemmataceae; genus JBGQCZ01. The sequence goes on from JBGQCZ010000222.1 coordinate 6,227, forward strand.
AACAGCTTCGCCAACAAGTGCTTGAAGCCTTTGACGCGGTGCAGGCCGATCGGTCGCGCCGTTCCGTCCCCCACACGTTTCTATTATGGCGAGAAATCATGACCCGTCCTGCACAGCGTTTCGCTGCTGCCGCACTGGTGATAGCCACTGTGTGTGCCGTGTTCATTGTGATGTTTCAAACGCAAACAACTGTCGCCTTCGCCAACCTGGTCGAACCGATCCTCAAGGCGAAGACGGCCAGGTTCAACACCGTGATAGAAGGGAAAGTTCTGCCAAAACAGACGTTCCGGACTCTTGTTCTCGAACCGAATCGGCTTCGACAAGAAATGGCAGACGGCCAGATACAAATCATGGATTCCAACACCGGAAGGATGCTGATGCTGACGCCGGCTCAGAAGAGTGCGACGTTGATCAATCTGACCGGCATGCCGGACGAGCAGAAGCCGGCGAATTTTTTTCACCACCTAAGAGCAGGTCTCGGGGCCGCTGAAAACGATGGGGCTTCAAAAAAAGAACCGCTGGGGCGGAAACAGATTGCCGGTCGTGAGGCGATAGGCTTTCGATTGACGCAGCCCTACGGGGAAGCGACGATTTGGGGTGACGCCAAAACGGGCTTTCCGATCGTGGTGGAAATGAAACTTGCCCTGTTGCCGGACACAAAGGTCACGATGACCGACTTCGAATTTGATGTCGAACTTGACGAGGCTTTGTTCAAGACGGAAGCGCCGGACGGTTACAGCCTCGAAAAGCTCAATGTCACGCCTCCGGCAGAGAAGACGCTCATCGCTGCTTTGAAACTGCTGAGCGACCACAACGAAGGCCGGTTTCCAGACACGTTTGACCGCGCGGCCGTTGTAGCGTGCATGACCAATTGGGTTCACAAGAATCCCGGTGAGCCCAACGCAGCCTGGAAAAAGAAAGTGATGGATCTGTCAATGTCTTTGAATGGAGGACTCGTGTTCGCCGCCACTCTGCCGGCGGAATCGAATGCTCGCTACGCCGGCAAGGGGGTCAAATACAACGACGCAACCGCCGCTGTGTTCTGGTACAAGTCGGCGGGAGCGTCAAACTATCGGGTTATTTATGGAGATCTTTCAGTCAAGGTACAGAAAGCTGCACCGGAGGCGCCCAACGGTGTCCCGGTCAAGGCGGCAAATGCAGACTGGGCGCGTGAAATCATGAACATGAAGAAGCTGGTTAAGCCCCCGCTTACACCGCCGCCCGTGGTTGAGCCGCCGCTTCCGCCGCCCGCCCCGCCTCTTGAGCAGGCTGCGGAAAAGATCTCAGATGCAAAGGCCAAGGTAGATCAGGCTCCGCAAAAGGTCGCCGACGCTTTCGTTTTTTTGTCCAGGATCACCAAGATTGAAACTAAAGATGGCAAGACTACCATCACCGGCAAAACGGGAAAATTGAAGGTTGAAAACGTGGATGGCAGGATCAAATTCTCCCCAACGGGTGAAGCCAAGGAATTCTCACTCAGCGTTTCCAAGGATGTCAAGGTGGCCATCGCCAGGTTCAACAAGGACGACAAGAAGTTTGAAGCGGGTGATGCAATCAAAGGCGGACTGAAGAACGACATTTTCAAGATTGAGTTCA
>JBGQCZ010000223.1:0-7822 GCA_041495645.1 Gemmataceae bacterium
CCCGTAACGATTCGGACCAGGCCAAGGTCCACTGAGTTATCGGAAGGGATGCCGCCTCGCGACACCGACTTCTCCTGAAGGCGGGCAAGCGGGGAAGGAATTCGGTCGGACGTTTCCGGGGGAACGGGTCGATCCGCCTTTGCGCGTCGCGCGGGGGCCGGCGGGGGGATTCGCCGGCGGGATCGGAACGTGGAAATGGCCGGCGGCTTGCCTCTTAGCTACAGGGAGGAAGCCTTCGCATGGTCACGCATGTCGAGACGGACGTCCAGACTCTTTGGCAGAATTATCACGCGGATCGATCGGTGGAAGCTCGCAATCGGCTGGTGGAACGCTACCTGCCCTTGGTGAAGTACAACGCCGAACGGATCTGGTCGCGGCTGCCGGACGGAGTGGAACTGGACGATCTGATTAGCGCCGGCATATTCGGATTGATGGACGCGATCGAAGCCTTCGACACGAGCCGCGGAGTGAAATTCGAGACCTATTGCGTGCCGCGCATTCGCGGCGCGATGCTCGACGAACTGCGAACGATGGACTGGGTGCCGCGCCTGGTGCGCAGCAAGGCCAGCCGGCTCGAAGAGGCCCGCAAGACGCTCGAAGCCCACCTCGGCCGCCCGCCTCGGCCCGACGAACTCGCCGAGAAGATGGGCATCAGCATCGAGGAACTCGAAGGCATGGTCGGCGAGGCCACGGCCGTCAGCCTCGTCAGCCTGAACAAGAAATGGTACGAGACCGACAGTTACAAAGACGTGCGCGAGATCGACATCCTCGAAGACAAGAAAGCCGAAGACCCGACCCACCGCTTGCAGAACCACGATCTGATGCGCCTGGTCACTCGCGGGCTCAACCGCAACGAACGCCTCATCATCATCCTCTACTATTACGAAGACATGACGATGAAAGAGATCGGCGCCACGCTCGATCTCAGCGAGTCGCGCGTGAGCCAGATGCATTCGAGCATCGTCACGCGGCTGCAGCAGCAGCTATCGAAACGCCGGATCGAATTCAGCAATTGAAACTGTCTTGCTCCTTCTCAAGCCGCCGGGCTGATCCCGGCGGCTTGCTTTGTTTTCGGAGTTCGCGAAAACAATCTCATGCGTCAGCACGTTTTTCTCGGTTTCGCACTGCTGTTGGTCGTTCGCGCTCATGCCGAGGACTGGCCCGAGTTTCGCGGGCCAACCGGGCAGGGACTCTACACCGGCAAACCGTTGCCGCTGAATTGGGGACTGGACACAAACCTGATCTGGCGAGTGGCAATTCCCGGCCGCGGCTGGTCCTCGCCGGTGATCGTTGGCAGCCGAGTCTATTTGACAACCGCCGTCGTTACGGATGAAGTGAAGGATCACGTTTCGCTGCGCGCCATGTGTCTCGATTCCGAAACCGGCAAGATCATTTGGGATCGCGAAGTCTTCAAGCAGAACGGCGAAACGGCGCCCATGATTCATCAGAAGAACAGCCACGCCAGCCCGACGCCGATCGTGCGCGACAAACGCCTCTATGTTCACTTCGGCCACCAAGGCACGGCGTGTCTCGATCTCGACGGCAAGATCATCTGGACCAATCGCGAGTTGACCTACGATCCGAAGCACGGCAACGGCGGATCGCCGGTGCTGTTCGACAGCAAGTTGATTTTCAGCGCCGATGGCAACGATCAACAATTCATCGTCGCGCTCAACGCCGGCACGGGCAAAGTCGTGTGGAAGACCGATCGCGGCACCGACAAGTCGCGCATTTATCAATTCTCCTTTGGCACCCCGCTCGTTATTCATGCCGCCGGCAAAGATCAGGTGGTCAGCCAGGGCAGCGGGGTGATCAATTCATTTGATGCCAAGACCGGCAAGGAATTGTGGCGCGTGGGCGATGACGGTTGGTCGGTGATTCCGCGGCCGGTATTTGGGCACGGGATGGTTTTCGCGTGCACGGGATTCGTGCGCGGCCAGTTGTTGGCGATCAAGCTGGACGGCAATGGCGACGTGACCGACACACACGTGGCCTGGAAATTCGAGCGGGCGGTGCCGAACACGCCGTCCCCGCTCCTGGTAGGCGACGAAATCTACATGATCGGCGACGGCGGAGTGGCCACATGTCTCGATGCGAAGACCGGCAAGGCGCATTGGCAGGAGCGAATCGCCGGTACGCATTCGGCGTCGCCGATTCATGCCGGCGGGCGAATCTATTGCCTGAGTGAAGACGGCGTCGGCACGGTGTTGCAAGCCGGCACGACCTTCAAGGTACTGGCCAAGAACGAATTGAAAGAACGAGCGCTGGCGTCCTTTGCCGCCGCGGACGGCTCACTTTTCGTGCGGTCGGCCGGTCATCTGTATCGGATTCAGGAGCGATAACCGCTTCGGATTCTTCGGCATCCTTGGTGGTGTCTCAGTTTGGTTCGTAGTGACCGCCTTTAGGCGGTGTTTTCCGAACCCGCTAAAGCGGGTCACTACAAACTGAAACACCACCGCATCCTTCCATCGTTTGAACGAGCCATCTACAATGGCTACAGATCGCGCACAATCCCTCTCTGGAGTCTGTCATGGCCAGCGCCACGCCAACCGAACGCGAGCGAGCCAGTTTTGCCGAGGAAGCTCTGCGCCTCGGCGGCAAGAGCGAGGAAGAAGTTCGCCGCATGGGCGCGGTCGATAAGGCCGACGACCAGGTGGATGCGATGTTCGCGAAGAACCATCAGACTACCGCCAGCCCGATTCACCGTGCCGTGTGGGAAAAGCAAGTGCCGCTCGAGCTGTTCTCCCCGCCGCCGCTTGCGACGTCACATCCTTGCGATGCCGTCATGAAGCGCTCGTTGGACATTACGCGAAAACGAGTTCAGACCGGCACGCTCCGCGATGCCCGCAGCAAAGTTTCGAATGAGACGCTGCGAGAATTGGCCGGCGCCGGTTATTGGGGCCTGCTGATTTCGCCGGAATTTGGCGGTTCGGGCGCTCCGTTCGCCCGCTTCGCCCCGTTCCTCACTCAACTGGCCACCGCCGATGCTACAGTCGCCGGGTTGGCATCCGTCCACGGCTGCATCGGCGCTGTCGATCCGTTGCGCACCTTCGGCACGCCCGAACAACAAAAGCGCTTGCTGCCCAAGCTTGCCAGCGGGGAGAAACTCTCCGCCTTTGCGTTGACCGAACCGTGCGCCGGCAGCGATCTGACGGCACTCAAAACGACGGCGACGCTCGTCGGCGATCATTACGAAGTCACCGGCGAGAAACTGTTCATCACCAACGCGGTGCCGGGTCGCATGATCGGCCTGGTTGTTCAGATCGAGAATAAGCCCGCCGTCCTCATTGCCGAATTGCCGCCGGAGGAGAACGAGCAGTTTTACCTGAAGACCTACGGCCTGTGGGCGCTCAAGCACACGCACAACAATGGCTTGATCTTCAACAAGTTCCGCGTGCCGAAAGAGAACTTGCTCGTTCCGAAAAACGGCGATGGACTGACCATCGCCTATCACGGCTTGAACCTGGGACGACTTTCGCTGTACGCCAATGCGGCCGGCACCATGCGTACGATGCTCGCCAGTATTCTGCCCTGGGGCGCGTTCCGCAAGACCTACGGCCTGCCGATCCAAACGCGCGAACTCGTGAAGCGGCGCATCGCCCGCTTGGCTGGGTTGATCGTCGCCACCGACGCGCTCGTCGCCTGGGGCGCATGGCTGATCGATCAAGGCTTCCGCGGCGAACTCGAAGGCGTAATCGCCAAGATCTTCGGCTCGGAGGCGCAAAAGGAAGCGGCCATCGAACTTTACATGAAGACCCACGGCGGGCGTTGCTTCCTGCACGGGCACGGTTTCGGCGACAACGTTCACGAATTTCTCGCTCCGTGCATTTACGAGGGCGAAGGCGAAGTGCTCGGCCTGGCGTTCTTCAAATCGCTCGTGAAGGAACACGGCAAGCAGTTCTTCGAGCCGGTCGGTCAGGCGTTGAAGGCGAACAACATGAAGACCTTCAACCCGGCGAACCCGATTCACGCCTGGAAACTGCGCAAGGTGCTGGGCCCGTACGCGAGTTGGATGATCGGCCGCAAGCTCTCACCCGGCGGACGTGCCGACGTACCGCCGATGGATTCGCGATTGAGAGGCCACGTCGATTTCGCGCTCGAGCAATTCAAGAAGGCGCCGCTGGGGATTTCCAGCGTCTTGCGCAAACACCAATTGAAATTGGCCGACCGGCAGTGCCGTATGTCCGACGCATCGTCGCGGATTCAAGACGCGGTCACGATGTTGGTGACGGCTCTTTCGGCACGCGATAAGAACCAGGCCCACGCCGCCGCCGCCGATTTCGCCTGCCAGGACCTGCGCCGCAAACTCACCGGAGCGCCGCCCAGCGACCACTATTTCCGCGACGCGATGAAACTGGCCGATCTGGTCATCGACGGCGGCTTCGAACAACTCGCGGGTGTGGCCCGCGAAGAAATCCTCATGGGCTACGAGCAGAAATAGAACTGTCATTCAGAGAGTCAACATGGACAGGATTAGCGTCTCGGATGCCCGGCACGTGGAATCGATCGGCAAGCAAGTCCGCCTGGGCGGCTGGGTGCGGACGCGCCGCGATTCCAAGGGCGGATTCAGCTTTATCGAACTGAACGACGGCTCCTGCCAAGGCAACTTGCAGATCGTCGCGCCAGGTGAACTGCCCAACTACGAAAACGAGATCAAGAAACTCCCGACCGGCGCTAGCGTGATCGTCGAAGGCGAAGTCAAAGCGTCGCCGGCGAAGGGCCAGCCGACGGAAGTTCACGCCACGAAAATCGAACTAATCGGCGGGGCCGATTCCGAGACCTACCCGCTGCAGAAGAAAGGCCATTCGTTCGAGTTTTTGCGAACGATCGCCCACCTGCGACCGCGAACCAACACGTTTGGCGCGATGGCCCGGCTGCGCAACCAGGTCTGCAAGTCGATCCACGACTTCTATCAGGAACAAGGCTTCCTCTACATCCACACGCCAATCATCACCGCCAGCGATTGCGAAGGGGCCGGCGCGTTGTTCCGTGTCACCACGCTCGATCCGGCCAATCCGCCCCTCGCCCCTCCGGGGAAAGGGGATGGGGGTGAGGGGAAAGGCAAACTGGAAGTCGATTACACGAAGGACTTTTTCCACAAGCCGGCGTTTCTCACGGTGAGCGGGCAATTGCAGGTCGAGACGTTTTGCTGCGCGATGGGCAAGGTCTACACGTTCGGGCCGACATTTCGCGCCGAGAACTCGAACACTCCGCGGCACCTCGCCGAGTTCTGGATGATCGAACCGGAAATGGCCTTCTACGACCTGCAAGACAACATGACGCTGGCCGAGGCGTTTCTCAAGCGTATTATCAAAGACGCGCTCGAACATTGCGCCGAGGACATGAAGTTCTTTGCCGAGCGCGTCGACAAGGAGGTCTTTACGCGGTTGCAAAACGTGCTCGACAACCCGTTCCTGCGCGTCTCGTACACCGAAGCGATCGACATCCTGAAGAAATCCGGCCAGACCTGGGAATTCCCGGTCTCGTGGAGCACCGACTTGCAATCGGAACACGAGCGGTTCCTCACCGAGAAACACTTTAAGAGCCCGCTGATCCTTTACAACTACCCGCGCACGCTCAAACCGTTTTACATGCGTGTGAACGACGACGGGAAGACCGTGCGTGCCATGGACGTGTTGGTTCCCGGCGTCGGCGAAATCATCGGCGGCAGCCAGCGAGAGGAGCGCCTGGACGTGCTCGAAGAGCGCCTGCGCGAGTGCAAGCTCGATCCGCACGGTTACCAATGGTACCTGGACCTTCGCCGCTACGGCACCGTGCCGCACTCCGGTTTCGGCCTGGGCCTGGAGCGCGTGCTGCTGTTCCTGAGCGGCATGGCCAACATCCGCGACGTCATCCCCTTCCCGCGCACGCCGGGGAGTGCGGAGTTTTGAGTTGAGCCAGCGAACCAGTTTGGAGTAAGATACATCATCCGCAACGGAGGATGTCAGGAAGGTACTTAGACCGGAGCAAGTGACCGTATTCCCCGCAATCCGCGATTTGACCGCGGAAGAACTTGCCGAAGCCTATCGTCTTGCTCGTGAGGCGTTCACGGCCGCCGATCTGCAAAAATACACCGCGGCTGAAGTCGGCGTTCCGGCCGAAGACGTGCTGCGTGAAATGGACGAGCAACAGAAGCAGTTCGACGCGAAGAGAAAGCAGTCATGAGCAGCGGAAATGGCGAGCCGCAACCATACTCGGTTTCGATGTCTCAAATTCAACGGGCCAATCTACTCCAGCTCCATCAACAGGCGAATTCACTTGGGCAAGGCCCGTGGTTCCTGGCGGCATACCGCGAAATTGTGCGCAGGCTTCAGCGGGACCCTCTGGTTTTCGGCGAGGCCTTGTACAAGTTGCCGGCGCTTCATCTGGAAGTTCGCCAAGTACCTGGCCCTTGGACATCATGGCGGGGTTGGTGACCGCCTTGCACATCATGGTATCTGCGGTTAACAGGCTGGTTTTTTGGCCTGTTTACGGTTTGCGGAATGAGATAGAGCGACCAAACGGTGTAGATAATGTCTCCAACTGTGGCTGGGGTGCACTTCAAGGCCGGTCCTCTAGGCGGCGGACTCCCTAACGCGGCTATCGCCGCAACCGCAGGCTCAACAATGACACGGCGTTCTGCTATTCCAGGAGGTACTACGCTTCTGGGAGCAGAACGCCATGCCGACGAGCCTCCACTTCACGCAGAAGTTCGCCGATGCGATTGTAGCGACGTTGGGTTGCCATGATCGAGTGATTTTCAAGGGTCATCTCCCCTTCGGCGCCGACTGGTATCTCAACGCCTTTGTCGATCGCGAACTCGGCATGCGGCGCAAGGATTTCCTGCCCTGGGTCGAGAAGCAGTCGCAAGCGCTCGTGGACCACGCCCAAGCCCTGGCGCGGGAAGCGCAGGCGCCGTATCAGTTTCTGCAGGGCTACCAGCGCAAGGAAGCCCTCATTGCCGAGCACATCCGAACGCGCCGCATCTCCGAAGGCCTGGTCGCCGTCCTCTGCTGCATGGAAACTTGCCGCACGGTGAAGTTGCTGCACGGCTCGAAACGTCCGCGGCTCGTCTTCGCTCGTCGGCCGCAGCGGGTGTTGTACTTCTACTTCCTCGATCCGGAGTTCGGCCTGATCTACGTCCGCCTGCAGACTTGGTTCCCGTTTACCATCCAGGTCTACGTCAACGGCCACGACTGGCTGGCCCGGCAAATGGTTCACTCCCAACTCGGCTTCGTCCAGGAGGACAACGCCTTCACGCAACTCGATGATCCCGCCGTGGCCCAAAAAACTGGCCGATCGTTTTCCCAAACTGCCTTGGGTCACGATCCTTGTCCGCTGGGCTCAACGGTTCAATCCGCTGTTGTCTCAGCCTTGGCTCAAGGGACGCGGCTACTACTGGGTCATCGATCAGGCCGAGTACAGCACCGACGTCCTCTTCCGCAGCCGCGACGAGTTGGCCAAGCTTTACCCACGTCTCCTCGATCACGCGGCCCTGCAGTTCTCGGCCGCCGACATCATGACTTATCTCGGCCGGCGGCTGCATCCACGCTTCGATGGCGAAGTCCTCACCCTGTGCCACAAGGACCGTTACCCGGGTGCGCGCGTCAAGCACCGGGTCAAAAACAATTGGCTGAAAATGTACGACAAGTTCGGCCTGATCCTCCGCATCGAAACGGTCATTAATCAACCCCGTGAGTTCAAGGTTCGCCGCCTCCGCACCCGCCAGGGTCAGCGCCGGATGATCTGGTGCCCCATGAACAAAGGCGTGGCCAACTTTTACCAGTATCACGCCGTCGCCCGCGCTGCCAATCAACGCTACCTGGATGCACTGGCTGTCGTC
>JBGQCZ010000224.1:0-7772 GCA_041495645.1 Gemmataceae bacterium
ATGGCGATAATGGCGATTACGACAAGCAATTCGATCAGCGTGAATCCCGTTCGGCGGCGGATTTGTCGATGCATGGAATCGATTCCTTGTTGGCCGGGAGACGAAAGGAACCAATGAATGCAATCGGTGTGCCGTTCGGAAACAAGGACGCGGCAAACATATTTCCAAGAGACCGACCACGGATGACACGGATAAGACAACAATGTTGTCCAGTTTTTCATCCGTGTTATCGGTGAAATCCGTGGTTGTATTTACTCAGCACCGTTCATTCTTTTGCCACCGATGAACACAAAATGACCAGTACATTGAACCTGTGAGCGTCCGAGAAGGCATCTCGCAGGGGTCCGGTTGCCGTGCTGCCATTCGATGTGTCACCTGCTGCCGTGATACTGATTGCGGTCGGAGCGGTAGTAGGCCTGCTCGGGTTGCGCGGATTGGGGCGGTGGTTGCTCGGGCCGGTTTTCGCGTTGGAGATCAGCCGGCTGGCGCGAAACGGCCGCACCAACTTAATTCGCGTCGGTTATGCATCGGCCTTGTTCATCGCGCTTTATGCCGAATTCCCGGTGGTGCGGGAACTCAGCCGAGAACAAGCGGCGGAGTTCGCGAAACAGTTTGCCGAGCTGTACCTGTTCATTCAATCGGTGGCGGTGCTGCTCATCACGCCGATCTATTTCGGCGGGGCTGTTAGCGACGAAAAGGAAAAGCGCTCGCTCGATTTTCTGCTCGGCACACGCTTGACCGCTCGCGAGATCGTGCTGGGAAAATTCGCCGCCCGATTCTTGAGCCTGCTGAGCGTGCTGATGACTGGCCTGCCCGTGATGGCGCTGATCATGCTCTGGGGCGGCGTCGATGCGACGACTGTGCTGGTGATGTTCGCGGCCGCCGTCATTGGCATTGCCAGCCTTGGATCTGTCAGCTTGTTCCTCTCGGTCAACATGCGCAGGACATTTTTCGCCGTGTTAGTGGCTTACGTTTTCGCGTTGTTCTTCTTGTTGATTTCCTTTTGGCCGTATTTCTGGTTCGCGTCGCCAGTGGGATTGTTGCGCGTCCTGAGCGTGAACGATGACCCGAGTTGGGGCGCCGTGATGACCCCGGTCAGTCCCCTGGACCAACTCCGGGACTTTGCCCTCCTGCATTGCATTCCAGCCGCGATCATTCTGGTTGCGGCGGTGATGCGTTTGCGTCACCAGGCCAACTCACTCGAACCGCCGCCTTCATGGAACAATGAAGTGGATCGCGTCCGCTTTCCAATCCCCGAACCGCCGCGGGAATACGTGCCGACGATGATTTCGGCCCAGCCGATTCGTGGCGACGCGTTATTGTGGCGTGAACGAAACCTCGGCTATCTGAGCGATCCGTACTTCGACACGTTTTGGCTGTACTATGCACTTTTCCTGTTCCTGTTGACTCTGGCGTCGTGGGCCGTAACAGACCCGGTCGCGGATTCCTTCCTGAATTACGCATTTCGCAAGCCGACCGTTATCACCGCCGCGGGTTTGTGCCTGGTACTCCTCTTGCGCCTCGCGGGGTGCGTCACTCGCGAGCGCGAGCATCGCACGCTCGAATCGCTCTTGGCGTTGCCGATGAGCCGCGGCCGAATTCTCTACGTGAAATGGCTCGGCGCGGTATTGCGGAGCAACCGTTGGGCTGGAGCGCTGGTTGCGAGCTTCGTGCTGGGCACGATCAGCGGAGCGTTTCGCCCGCTCGAAGCCGTATTGCTGCTAGTGCTTTGTTTTTCATGGGCGGCGTTTGTCGCGTCGCTCACGCTGTTGGTAGGCGTGTTCGTTCGTTCGACCGCGCGCGCCTACGTGGTCTCGATCGTCGCCGTGGTCGCAATTTTGACGGCGACTACTTTTTCCGCGCAATTCAACGACAACCCGCATGGTTTCCTGGGTCTTGCGCGTGACGCCTTGGCTCCTGATCGCTCCTGGGGAATGGCGGCCCAATCGAGATTAACAACGACGATCGCGTTAATGGTCGCGGCGGCGGTCTATTTGGCCGCGGGAGTCGCCTTGGCCGCAATCGCCCTCTGGCGTTTCCGCCGTGAGGAACGGTACACTTAACGAAAGACGTGCATTCATCGTTTTGAGACTGACCGTGGCCGAAACAAATCCCCACCCGCGTATCCTGTTCGTGACCGGCAAGCTGGCGGAGCCGGCGTTGCGGCGCGTCGTGGCGGAGCTTGCGCCGAGGGCTGGGTTTGAGGCGGAAGTCGTCGTTTTGCCGATTACGGTCGCGGCTTTGCTCACGACCGATTGGGCCGCCCGGCATTTGCAGGTGCCAGCCCATATCGAGCGCGTGGTGCTGCCGGGTTTCTGCCGGGGTGAACTCAACGAGTTCGAGAAGGTCACAACGGCGGCGGTGGAACGCGGTCCGAAGGACCTGCGCGATTTGCCCGAGCATTTCGGTCAACGCTCGGGACCGCCGACCGATTACGGGGCTTTTGACATTCAAATCATCGCCGAAATCAATCACGCTCCGCAAATTCCGCTCGATCGGTTATTGCACGAAGCACGGCAACTGCGAGCCGACGGAGCGGACATCGTCGACGTAGGCTGCGATCCCGGCTCGACCTGGGCCGGCGTCGGCGACGCCGTTCGGGTGCTTCGCGGTGAGGGCTTGCGCGTTTCGATCGACAGTTTCAATCCCGTTGAGGTTGAAGCGGCGCTCGCCGCGGGCGCGGAATTAGTGCTGAGCGTGAATTCATCGAACGTGGAGCGAGCGAAGTGCTGGCACGAGCATTTTGGGTCCGAAGTCGTGGCCATTCCCGACACGCCGAGCGATCTCGCGAGTTTGGATCGAACCGTCGAACGATTGGTCAAAGACGGCGTGCGTTTTCGCGTCGATCCCGTGCTGGAGCCGATTGGATTCGGATTTGCCGCGTCGCTCGGCCGGTATCTCGAAGTTCGCCGCCGTTACCCCGATGCCGAAATGATGATGGGCGTCGGCAACCTGACCGAATTGACCGACGCGGATTCGGCGGCGATCAACGTGATGCTGCTCGGCTTCTGCCAGGAAATCGGCATTCGCAGCGTGCTGACGACGCAGGTGATCAATTGGTCGCGCTCGTGCGTGCGCGAGTTAGACCTGGCCCGGCGGCTGGTGTTTCATGCGGTGCGGCAGCACGTCCCGCCGAAGCGGATTGAGCCGGGCCTGATCATACTGCGCGACCCGAAACTGTATGAAATGGGCGAGAATGAGCTTCGCGAGCTGGCCGAGCGCCTGACCGACCGCAATTACCGCATCTTTGCCGACCGTGGCGAATTGCACATTCTGAACGGCGACGTGTATCTGCGCGGAACGGATCCGTTTGCCCTCTTCGATGAGCTGCTCAAACAAGATTCAAAACTTGATCCGTCGCATTCGTTCTACTTGGGCTACGAGTTATCGAAGGCGGTTACGGCTCTCACGCTGGGCAAGAACTACACGCAGGATCAGGCGCTGCGCTGGGGCTTTCTGACCATGCCGGAGAAATCGCATCGCGGGCCGGGTGTTTGAACCGCAACCGCATCATCGCCCTTTACTCCGCTTCGAATGGATGGTAAATCAAGTTCGTCCAATACTACGAGTGATTCGGTCGGTTTTTCACAACTTCACACGGAGTTCAAAAGCAAATGAGACGATCCATCTGGGTTGGCTCGGCGCTGGGCGGCCTGATGTTGGCCGCTTTCGCGCTGGCCGGGGACCTCAAGTCGGGTCCCGCGGTCGGGAAGAATATTCCCGGCCCATTCCATCCGCTGCACTGCAGCGGATCGCAAATCGGCGAAAAGGCATGCTTGGTCTGACGGCACGGCAACAATCCTGTCGCGTTGATCTTCGCTCGCGAAGTCTCCGACAGCTTGACCAGTTTGGTCAAGAAGATTGATGCGGCAACCGTCAAGAACTCGGCCGCCAGAATGGGCAGTTTCGTCGTTTTCTGCAGCGACGATGAAGGCCTGAAAGACAAGCTCAAAGAGCTTGCCGAAAAAGAGCATCTCAAGAAAACCATCCTCACCCTCGACAATCCGAGCGGCCCTTCCAAGTACGAAGTCGCCAAGGACGCCGACATCACCGTCATCCTTTACAACGAACGCGAAGTGAAGGTGAACCGGGCGTACAAGAAGGGCGAGCTTTCGAACAAGGAGATCGAGGCCATCGTGGCCGACATTCCCAAGATCATCGTCGAGAAGAAGAAGGAAGAGAAAAAGGACGACAAAAAGAAAGACGATAAGAAGGACGACAAGTAAGGTGCCCGGCTGCGCGCGTTTTATTGTTTGACCGCATTACTCGCGAGCCCCGCCAGCGTTGGCGGGGCTCGTAGTTTTGACCATCGCTTACTTCTTCAATTCAATCCGCTTGAACTTGTCGGCTGCGCCGGCGCGTTTGTAAATCTCGGCGGTGCGGTCGAAGGCCTTGTCGTTGCTGTGAATCGTCAACGGCCGCGGGGCGAGCAGTCCGAGCGCTTCGGGGATATCCAGAACTCGTAGCACGTTGAGGAAGATCGGCCCGTCGCGATGCGAACTCGGTGGATCGTAGAGTTCCGCGGCGGCGAAGTCGGGTTCGAGCAAGGCGGCGTAGGCGGCGATGATGCCGGCCTGGCCTTTGCCGGCTGCCTGCCAGAATTTGGCGGGGGCTTGCGTTCGGTGCTCCCTGAAGGCCGCGATTGTGTCCCAAACACGCATTTGATCGACGGTCTTGCCCACGAGTATGTGCGCCCGCTCGACATAGTTGGGCGGGTTCTTCGCGGTCCAGGCCGTCAGCCCGTGGCCGCGCGGCGAGCACAGGAAGCACTCGCCCTCGTGCACATCCTCTGCCCACTTGGGCATTCCAATTGCCTTGTCGTCCGTGCCCAACACGATAAACGAAATCGGCTTCTTGACGTCGCCCTCCTCATATTGGACGCGAATCATGATGCCCGGCTCCGTCTCGAGATAGAATCCAAAATCCGTGTCCGAGACCTTCTTCGGCATCTTGGCCTGCGGCACGCGCTCCGGCCAACCGCGGAAGCACTTCTCGCGCAGTTCTTTCATCACCAACTTTTTCCACGCGTCGAACTTACCCTCTTCCGGCAAGGTCACTTTTGCCGACGGCACAAACAACTCGTCGATTTTGCCGTTGACCGAGTCCTTCGGCAGATCGGCGTCTTCGGCAAAGACGCGCAGTTCCTTCCCGGCCAGCGGTTTGAAGTCGGCATCCTTCACTTCGCCGGTTTCGTTCTTCAGATACTTGTTCATCCATTTGAAGATGGCGATGCGCAGATCGGGCCGGTAATCGTGCCCGCCTTGGCTGACGTGCTCGTCGACCAGATCGGGTTTTTCGTACATCTTGTAGGCTTGCCGCAGGCGTTCGATGATGCGGCGGTTGCCGTCCATGGGGAAGATCGAGTCCTTGTCGGAATTCGCGAACAGCATCGGCCGCGGGGCGATCAACGCGGCAATTGTCGTCCACTCCCAACCGTAGGTATTCACCATCAACATGCAATCGCAATGGCCGTTGATGATCTTGTTGCTGACGTAGCTGGTGAGATCGCTCATCCCGCTGACGGGGACGGCAACTTTGACGCGATCATCGGCGGCGGCGATCCAGATGGTGCTGGCCCCGCCGCCGGAAATGCCGGTCACGCCAATGCGTTCGGCATCCACATCGGGACGCGTGACGAGATAATCGATGGCCCGAATGCCGTTCCAGCATTCGATACCGGCGGGCGTGTAGCCACGGGCTTGCCACCACCAACGGTTGAGGTTGTAAGTGCCGTGATGTTTGCCCGCGACCTCGCCGAGTTGAAGCGTGTCGATGACCAAACAGACGTAACCGTTCGAGGCAAACCACATGCCGTGGTCTTGAAAGGCGGTCTTGTTGCCGTCGCGCCCCTTGTTGGAGTGCCCGCAGACATAAAGGATCGTGGGGAGTTTCTTGGAGTTGTCCTTGGGCCGATAGAGATTGCCGGTGACATACAGTCCGGGAGCGCTCTGAAAGTGCAACCTATCGACGACGACCGCACCGCGATCGACCGTGCCAGTGATTTTTGCTTCAAGCGGGGACTTTTCGGGCAACGGCGAAAGACCGAGCATTTCGAGATATTCGCCTTTGAGCCGTTCGCGTTTGCCTTCCCAATCGGCCTTGGTTTTCGCGCCGTCGAGAAATCGGTTGCTGATTTCCGCGGTTTGCGCTTTCAGCCATTCTTCGATCATTTCATCGCCGCGCGTGGGCTTGGGGGGTTGAGCGAGGACCGGGCAAACAATCAGCAGAGCGAACAGAGAAAGGACTGAATGACGCATGATTACTCCTTGGATGACGGATCACCGATGGTACGATTCGGATTCAGAAAAAGCCAGATAATCGCGGCGGCGGCGTGCATGCCGATGAACAACACGATCGCGGAATTCCATCCGTTGAAGTACTTATTGACCAAGGGCACCGCTTGCGACATGGCCGCGGCGCCGAAGTTCCCCACCATATTCATCGCCCCGAAGACAATCGGCAAGTTTTTTCCGCCAACATCCATGCTCAACGCATAAGCGCACGGGGCGGCCAGCGTGGCGACGAAATAGCCGAGACTGAAGAAAAAGACCTGCCACTCCGCACTAGCGACCAAGAAGACGGGCAAGTAACAGCAAACCGCCAACATGAGTGATACGGCCGCCACGCCATTTCGCGCGATCCGGCGGCGACCGAAGCGCCGCAGCAACCCGTCGGAAATCAGCCCACCGATCGGGCCGCCAAGAATCGCGCCATAGGAGGGCAACGCGGTCAAGTGGCTGGCAAACTCCTTGCGAGCATCTTCATTCTCCATGGATATCAGCGGCACTTCTTGCAGATAGGTTGAAAGCCAGACATCCAGAAAACGGTTCGACCCGGCGCGGCAAAACTGCTGAGCGCAGATCAGCCATAACGGCACGCTTAGAAGAATGGCTCGCCAGGGAATGGCCGATGGTGCCGTTGGCTCTTCTTTCGTCGGGGTTTCGGCTTTAGCGTTGGCGGGATCGGAGCCCCCGATGACCGCCAATTCTTCAGCGTTGACGCCCGGATGCTCTTCGGGCCGATTGCGAAACCACCAGTAAAACCAGATTCCCAGCAGGACCCCAGGGGCCGCGTAGGCAATCATCACCCAGCGCCAGCCGAGCGGTGTCAACAACAATCCCGTGAGATGGCTGGCGATGATGCTGCCGATCAGCATGAAGCTGTTGAGCAGTGCGCTAGCAAAACCGCGACGCGACGCCGGCAACCAGGCCACCATGATGAGCGTGGCGCACGGGAAGATGCCGGCTTGAAAGGCGCCCATGATGCCGCGGTAGGCGATGAGATCGTACACGCCGACGCTCAGCGCCAGCGCGGCCGCTGCGAACGACCAGCCAATGCAATAGACCGTTAGCGCGAGTCGCGGTCCCCAGCGTTGGGCCAGCCGACCCGTCGGAATCTGCAACAAGGCGTAGATCCAGAAGAAAGCCGCCCCGGCCCGGCCGGTCATAGTCGTGTCGGTGACAAGGGCTTTGCGAATGGTGGATTCGAGAGAGCCAAAGGAATTGCGTTGTAGATAGTTGACAATCGTGATAGCAAGCAGCGCCGCCAGGACGTAGTAACGGACGCGCGTCGGGCGTTGGGCTGTTGTTGCGCTCAACAGAACATCCGGTGGGAGGGAGAGCGCTCGCACACAGACAGCGTGCGCGAAACGCAAGCAATGATCGTTATTTGATCGTCATGCCCAGTTGCCAGAACAGGAAGGAAAACTCGTCGGTCAGGTCGTCGATCTGTTTGGAAATCGGTTGGCCGCGTGAGTGGCCAGCCTTCGTGTC
>JBGQCZ010000225.1:0-7762 GCA_041495645.1 Gemmataceae bacterium
CTTTACGGCTGTTTTGTCCCACGCTCCTGCGGCATCGATTGACCGCGCGACAGGCCGGCGAAAACGGCTGCTGTTGGCCACCTATACCTTTCCACCCGTTGGCGGGGCGGGAGTTCAGCGCGTCACGAAGTTTGTGAAATACTTACCACGGCATGGCTGGGAGGTCACGGTCTTGACCGTCGCAAACCCGTCCGTGCCGCTCTTTGATCATAGCCTTGAACGGGATGTGCCCGCGGAGACCGTGATTCGCCGCTCGCGCACTTGGGAACCGGGCTACGGCGTCAAGGCGGCCGTTTCTGGCGAAGGCGACGCGGCGGGCCGTGAGCGCTTTTCTGTTCGCCGCACGCTGACCGGAGCGCTGCGGCGCGTCGGTACGCTCCTACTTCAGCCAGACCCCCAGATTCTGTGGCTTCCCAGCGCCGTGGGCGAAGGGAAACGCATATTGAGGAAGTTGCGCCACGACGCAGTCTTTGTCAGTGGTCCCCCGTTCTCCACCTTTCTTATTGGCGCCGCGCTCAGCCGGTACGCCCGAATCCCCCTCGTCCTCGACTATCGGGATGAGTGGAGCTTGAGCAACAGCTATTGGGAAAACAAGCGCTTTGGTCCGATCTCGCTGTACGTCCAGGGGCGCATGCAAGCGTATGTCGTTCGCACGGCCCGTGGCTTATTGGCGACGACTCGCTCGAGCGCGGAAGCACTGCGACAAATAAAAACGCAAGCTGGTAGTCGGGCTCAAGTCTCGTGGATTTACAACGGCTACGACTCGGACGATTTTCCGCGCCCTGCAGCTGCCAATGTGGCTACCAATGATAAATTCAAACTTGTCTTTGTCGGCACGCTTTGGAACATCACGTCCGTGGCGCCTCTGGTGGAAGCGACACAGATGTTTTGTCGTGATCGCCCGGACTTGGCAGGCAGCCTTGAACTTGTTTTCGCGGGGCGACGAACGCCACAACAAGCCGAACTCCTGTCGCGTCTCAGGGGGCTTCCCTGCGCCTGCGTCGAACATTCGTATCTCGATCACACGGCAGCGGTGGAGTTGATGCGCGAAGCTGATGCTCTTTGTTTGCTGCTTGCGGATTTGCCCGGGGTGGGACGCGTGGTTCCGGCCAAGTTATTCGAATATTTCGCGGCCGGGCGCCCGATTCTGAGCATCGCTCCGCAAGGTGAAATGTGGGATTTACTCGAGCAATGCCCTCGTCGCGATCGGTTCGTGCCGGCGGATATTGGGGGCATCGCCGGTTGGCTGGCCGACTCGGTCCGCGCGCATCAAAATGATAGCGGCCAGGAATCGACATTTTGGGACGCCTCTGCATTTGATCGAAATAACGAGGCGAAGCAACTTGCGGAATTCCTCGAATCACTGCTGCAGGGCGATGAGGACCGGTCAGATCGTGAATCGACATCTTCCCATTCGTGTTCCCATGAGGAAGATCCCAGACGCAACGTTGACTCGTCGTCGCGGGATCGAAAAATCGGTTCGCCCGAGCCGTGTGCCTGATGAATTTGCGTGCTCACGATCAAACTAGGAAAGACACTCGAATAGGTTCTTATGAGTAAGAGCGAAACAACGAATCGAAGCCGTGCCGCCGGAACCGATTCATCAACAATTGAAGTCCGCGCGACCTTATCGGCCCGCATACGGGAGCGCGCGGCCCGCGTCGGCATTATCGGGCTCGGCTATGTCGGGCTTCCATTGGCCCGGGCGTTTTCCACGCGCGGCTTCACGGTGCTCGGCTTCGACGTCGATTCCGTCAAGGTCGAGAAATTGGCTCGCGGCGAAAGTTACATCGGCCACATCGGTGCCGATGTCATTCGCGACATGAAGGCCAATCGCTTCGAGGCCACGACCGATTTCAGTCGTTTACGCGAGGCCGATGCCATCATCATCTGTGTTCCCACGCCGCTCACCGAAGCGCGCGAACCGGATCTGACCTACGTCTTGAATTCCACGCGCTCAATCGCCGTGGCCCTGCGGCCCGGTCAGCTCGTCGTCCTGGAAAGCACGACCTATCCCGGTACCACCCGCGACGAGGTTTTGCCCATTCTCCAAAAGACCGGGCTCAAGCCGGGCACGGATTTCTTCCTCGCTTTCAGCCCCGAACGCGAAGATCCCGGCAATGCCAACTTTTCCACCCCAACCATTCCCAAGGTCGTCGGCGGATTGGAGCCGCATAGTCTCGAATTGGCGGTCGATCTCTATCGGCAAGTCGTCGTCAACGTCGTCCCGGTTTCGTCGGCGGAAATCGCCGAGGCCTGTAAAATCCTGGAGAACACCTATCGCGCGATCAACATCGCCCTCGTCAACGAACTCAAGATGCTCTTCGACCGCATGGGCATCGACGTTTGGGAGGTGATTGACGCAGCCAAGACCAAGCCCTTCGGCTTTCAGGCCTTCTATCCGGGGCCGGGACTCGGCGGCCATTGCATTCCCATCGACCCGTTTTACCTGACCTGGGTGGCCAGGAAATACGGCAGCATCACCCGCTTCATCGAATTGGCGGGCGAGATCAATACTGCCATGCCCGCCTATGTCATCGGCAAGGTCGCCGACGCGCTCAACGATCGCGGCAAGCCGGTGAAGGGCAGCAAGGTCGCGATCCTGGGCATGGCCTACAAGAAAGACGTCGACGATCCGCGCGAATCGCCCGGTTTCGAATTGATGGATCTGCTCCTGAAAAAGGGAGCGGTTCTAACGTACAACGACCCGCACATTCCAGTGCTGCCGGTGATGCGGCACTACCCGCATCTGCGCATGAAGAGCCAGGCGCTCACTCCGGAAAATCTGGCCGCCCAAGACTGCGTTCTTATCGCCACCGACCACACCGCCTACGACTACGCTTGGATCGTGAAGAATTCCCAGCTCGTTGTGGATACGCGCAACGCCGCCAAAAACGTAACCGAGGGTCGCGACAAGATCGTCAAGGCGTGAGCCTGCACTCGGCGTGAACTTGTGGTAAGCGCTTCGAAGGGTGCTGCGCAACCAAAGAGATCTCATAGAAATGTTTTCCCTGCTTCGCCTCATCGCCTCGGATCTTCGTGCGAAGGCCACATGGTGCTACGAGAGTTCGGGAAGCAGGGCAGTGCTGAAGGTCATGCTGACCGATGGGACACCGGCGATGCTCTGGTATCGGCTCATGCAATGGGCGCGGCGGTGGCGCTTGGCGCCCTTGGAAATGACCTTCAATCGCATGAACGCCATTTGTTGTGGTTGCGTGATCGGTCGGGGCGCCGAATTTGGGCCAGGTTTCGTGTTGATTCATTCGCTCGGAGTGGTGATCAATGGAACTGTCCGCGGTGGTACCAACGTCAAAATTGAACACCAGGTGACCATCGGAGCCGAGCGTCGCCAAAGCCCGCAGATCGGCAATGACGTTTTCATCGGGGCGGGCGCCAAAATCATCGGCTCGGTGACGGTCGGCGATGGCGCGCGAGTCGGAGCAAACGCCGTCGTTGTTCACGACGTCCCGCCGCACTCGACCGTCGTGGGAATCCCGGCCAAGGTGGTCCGCCAGCGGTAATCGAAATTGGCTGGCGCTTCAAACGACGCCGATTGACTCCGCTGAGCGCACCTTCAGAAGAGTTGACTGTCCAACGTTTTGAGTCAAGGGCTTCAGTTGCTCAATTGGGATGCGTTTCAGTTGTGTTGCCATGAATGTGCTTCACTTGACAATCTCGTTTAGTCCAGGGGGCCGCCGGCGTGCCATCGTGACGCTGGCGGACCATCTGCGAAAAAGGAGTGTTCGCTCGTTCTTGGGTTGCCTCGACGAACTTGGATGCTTGCCGACGGAGGTTGCGGGTGTCTTTGATTCCTACCGAGTGTTTGGTCACAGATCGGCATTCGATTGGACGGCGATTCGTCAGCTTGGTGACTATTGTCAGAACGTCGGCATCGAGATCATTCACGCGCACGATGCGGCAAGTCAGTTTATGGCGGCCCTGCTGCGTACGTTGAATCCGCGATACAAGTTGCTGATGACGTTTCACCGCTCCCTCGGGTCTGAGTCTGCGACGGCTCGGGATCGGGCCCGGAACGCGTTCGCCAACCTGTTTACGGCCGCCGTCGTCACCGGCTCGTCTGAGCGCCGCCAACATTATCTCAGCGAAAACTTCATACAGCGCGAAAAGGTCATCCGCATTCCATTCGGCATCGATACCTGCTGTTTTTCACCCGATCCGGCCGCGGCGGCGGCCATCCGCTCTGACCTCGGCCTCAGTCGCGACACGTTTATCGTGGGCGCCGTGGGCCACTTCGGCCAAGTGAAAGGCCTCGACGCCGTAGTCCGCGGCTTCCAGCGCTTGAGCGTCCGCTCGTTGCCCGCGCCGGTCGCCATGGTGGTAGTCGGTTCGGGGACCGAAGCTCAGGAACAATCGCTCCGGGCATTGGCGGCTGCCCAGCCGTCGGCGAAAATTATCCTGGCCGGCTTCCAATCGGATGTGCACCGTTGGATGAACGCCTTTGATTTGTTTGCCCATGCTCCGCGCCTTGAAGCCTTTGGCCTGGTACTGGTCGAAGCGATGGCGAGTCGGCTGCCCGTGGTCGCGACGCGCATCGGAGGGGTTCCCGATATCGTCCGCGACGGCCTGACCGGAATCCTCGTCTCGCCGGACGCGCCGGAACAACTTGCCGATGCCACGCAACGTTTGCTTTGCAATCCCGAACTCCGCGAAGCGATGGCCGCCGCTGGGCACAGAATAGCCGTCACGGAGTATAGTGCCGAGCGCTATGCCGATCGCTATCTAGATGTGTATCAAGCCTTGCTCCACGGACGGCGCCCCTGGGGAATCGATCAACTAAATCGCATCGCGTCGTAACTTCCCATCCCCATTCTGGTGGGCTCGGTGCCCAACCATGTCGACGCGCATTCGCTTGGTTACAAACATCCGTCGCCGTCAGACTGGGTGGAGGCTTCATGTCGGAAAAAGTAACGATTGTCGTCGTCCCAAGGGACCGCTTCAGTAGCGTACTGGACTGTGTCAAGTCGATTCTCGAAAACACGGGCATGCCTTTTCGCCTCGTTGTCTTGGATTTCGGCTATTCGCCCAGAACACTCGCCCGGCTCCAGCAGCAATGCCAACAAGTGCCCTTGGAAATCGTCCCGTGCGGGCGAATGATTCCCCTGGAGGCCTTCAACAACCATCTCCCGCACGTTCAGACTCCATACGTGGCCTGGGTAGATAACGATACCTATGTCACGGTGGGCTGGTTGGAGGCGCTGTTGGATCGGGCTGCCCAGGGGGCCCGGGTCATCCTGCCCATGACCCTCGAGCGCGAAGGGCTCGACGTCGATCCCAGAAAGATTCCCCTCCGCATCCATATCAGCCATTCCGAACTGCGCCGGACCACCGTGGACAATGTCCAATATGTGTTTGATCATAAGCCGTTTCGGAGGGCGGCCCTCCAAGACGTGCCCCAGGAACCGCACACCATCGATTTCTTCGAGCTCCACACCTTTTTTGCTGAGACCGACGTCCTCCGCCGGCTCGACCTGCCGCCCATGGTCGTGCGCGAACACATTGATATCGGCATTCAATTGCATCGCATGGGCATTCCCATTTGGTGCGAACCCAAGAGCGTCGTCCACTTCGACAATATTCACGAACGCCCCACGTTCGCCGACTTGAAGTTCTTCTTCTTTCGTTGGCACAAGAGCCTCATTGACCAGTCGCATGACTTGTTCGAAAAGCGCTGGGGCTATCGCTTCTATAACGAGCAATTCATGAGGAATTGGGCCTTCCGCCGCAAAGTATACAGCGTCGCCCGCTATCTGGGCCTGCCGCAAAAACCTGCGGATTTCCTTTCCCGGGCATTCAACAAACTGTTCAGCAAGCCCATTCCGAAACAACTAACGAAGGACCCGCTGGCCACCTCGGAGCGCGTGCTGATTTCGGCGTCGGCAACGGCAGCGGTCTGAGGCGGCGAATGACGCGTTTCCATTCCAGCTTTTCGAAATCGTGGTTGTCCGTAGCCAAGAGTCATTGGCAAGCTATTCTAAGGTGAGATCGCGCCGATGGAACCAGGTCAAATCGCCGACGATAGGCCGCTCGAATTTTCTTCGGTCCCCCCGAATTTCCGGAAGGGTGCAAAGCCGACACGGCATCAGCGACGGCGCCGAGGTGCCGTGCTTCGGCTAATGAAAGGTGTCACAGGAAAGGTTCTCGATTACGGATGCGGGTACGGCGACCTCGCTCATGCAATCTCCGCAACGAACCCGATCGTTGGGTGCGATGTGGAGGCCGAACGGGTCACATTCGCAACGCATGAGTATTCGCCGATTCCGTTCGTGCAGTGCGGAGCCAACGGTGCACCGTTTGAGGACCAATCATTCGATGTGGTCCTCTCCGTCGTGGTCATCCACTTCGTGCCCGACCCGGCAGGCTATCTGGCAGAGGTCAGCCGATTGCTGAAACCGGGCGGGACACTTGTAATCATCTGTAGGAACCAGACGGTGTTCCGCAACGGCGTGCGCCGGCTTTTTGGAATGGGCCAGGCCAAATCACGGCTTTGGGTCCCGACAAAAGCGGAGATGACGACAGCCATCACCAAAGCGGGTTTCCAGATCATGGGTTCGACGTTCTTTTACGATCCCCTTGAAGGCTGGAAAAACCTCGGCGACTGCGTTTTCGGGACCATCGAGCAACTTTGCTCATTTCTTTGCGTACCGGCAACCGCCAACTATTACGGGTACGTAAGTCACAAGATTGATTCAGGATCCAACCGATGAGTCACGTTCTGGGTCCGTGTCAATCGGGTGAAGCACGCTCTTTCTCATCGCCGGGCCATCAGGAGTTGTCCAGGCTGTGCCGGCGGCTTCATGTTATACACTTGATTCGGATACTCGACGTCAACGTCGATCACATCGTCAGCGAGGTCGGCGTCAGACGCGAGGCCTTCGTCGCTGAATTTCGCGATTCGTTTGTCGAGAGCGTGAAGCTGCATAGGATCAGCGGCGCCGCGCTGGCCATTATGTGCAGCGGCGGCGATTCGAGTCTGATCACGGCCATCACCATTTGGACGGCTTTACCTTCACCGCGGCTGCAATAGTGGCTGGTTTCTGGAGACGGTGTCGAAGTTTGGGACGTTCGTTCGGAAGCGGAGACCAATCCGGATGTGCGGGATCGTAGGAGCGTTTCACTTCGGCCGATCAGAACCGGTTTCGAGCGAGTTGCTCTGCCGGCTCCGCGACACCATGGAACATCGAGGTCCCGATGACTGTGGGGTTTGGATTGCCCCGGACGGCTCTGTCGGCTTGGCCCACCGCCGCCTGAGTATCGTCGACCTTTCACCGGACGGGCATCAACCCATGGCGAATGAGGATGGCACCGTTTGGATCACATTTAACGGCGAAATCTACAACCAGCTTACCTGGCGGCCATGGCTCGAGAGCCGTGGACACAAGTTCCGCTCGCATTCGGATACAGAGGTTATCCTCCACCTCTACGAAGAACATGGCCCAAACTGTGTCGACTACCTCGATGGCATGTTTGCCTTCGCGATATGGGACCAAGCTGCCGGACGCCTCTTGTTGGCGCGCGACCGTTTGGGGGTCAAGCCGCTCTATTACACCGAAAACCAGGGGATGCTACTGTTCGCCTCTGAGATTAAGGCACTGTTGGCGCACCCGGACATCGCTCGAGAACTCGATCGCGAAGCGCTCGGTTACTACTTGACGTTGAAGACCGTGCCTGCGCCGCGGACCATGTTCAAGGGCATTCGAAAGTTGGAAGCTGGGTGCGTTTTGGCTTACGGAAAAGACGGGAA
>JBGQCZ010000226.1:0-7732 GCA_041495645.1 Gemmataceae bacterium
CGCAGCAGTGGCCCCGTCAACCCAGGCTCCAATTTCCAACCGCGTTGGAGCACAACAAAAAACAACAATTCGCCCTCGGCGTCCAAGGCCATCTCGGACGCAACTCCTTGAATGGACCAAACTTTCATCCCGTCCACGAAGCCCGCAAACATTTTGTTGTTTTTGTTGTTTTTCCGAGGTGGCGGTTGGCGGACGCAAAGACTCCGCATGTCCGTCGAGCATCCGACGCCCCACGTTCGCCTCAAGTTTTGGAACCAGTGCAACCACGATTGGCTTCTCAATAAAAGTGCGCGCACGACAACCGACCAAGGCGACCAGCCCGTATACTATACACACGTACCCATCTCGGGGCAACACCGGCCGACGGTCAGGTGGTGGTCAGGGCGAATTGCCGGAGGAAAAACGCACCAGCTCGACCGCTTGCTCGCGCGTTGAAATCGTCCCGTCGAGTTGCCCCTCACGAACGGCGTCGAGCAGTTTCTTGAACGTCGGGCCGGGCTTCATTCCGATCGCTTTCAGATCGTCACCGGTGACCAAGGGGGGCGGATTGAGTTCGCCGCTCGCGGTCCACTCGCGCAGTTTTGCCGCGGCGAAGTCCACGTGCGTGAGCGCTTTGCCGCTGGCCAGCGCGTCGGCCCGGTGCAGGATCAGCAACTCCTCGATTCCTTCGTGGGCCAATACCGGTTTGAGTCGGCTCGGGCGCATGATCGGCGCATCGCTCAGGTATTGGTGCTTCTCCACAAGCCATTCAATGCGCTCGCGTTCGACGTTTGAAAGCCGCAGCCGCTCGCCGATCCGTTCGGCCATATCGCGGCCAATGTGTTCGTGCCCGTGAAACGTGTAGCGATCGTGTTCGCGCTTGAAGGCGCGCGGCTTGCCTGCATCGTGGAGCAGTGTCGCGAAGGCCAACGGAAATGACACCTGCTCGGACAAGTGCTCGATCACCGCCAGCGTATGTTGCCATAGATCGCCGGTTTCGGCGCCGGGCATCCCCTGCGGGACACCGTGCATCGGCAGCAGTTCGGGCAGGATCGGCTTGACGAGGTGCACCTCATCCAGCAGCCGGATGCCGCGCGCGCGATGCCGGTCGACCAGCAGTTTGCGCAATTCCTCCGCGATGCGCTCGGCGCTGACGACCACAATGTCTCCGGCCATGTCGCGAATGGCCATGGCCGTTGGTGGATCGAGAGTGAATTCGAATCGGGCCGCGAAGCGCACGGCCCGCAGCATGCGCAGCTTGTCCTCGGTAAAACGCTCGCGAGGCTCGCCGATCGCGCGCAGGACCTTGGCCTGCAAATCCGCTTGCCCGCCGACGTAGTCGATGAGCTTGCTCTCGAGCGGATCGAAGAACATGCCGTTGACGGTGAAGTCACGGCGCAGCGCATCTTCGCGGTCGGAGCAAAACGTCACCGAGTCGGGCCGCCGGCCGTCGGAATAGCTGTTGTCGGTGCGAAACGTGGCGACCTGGACCTTCAGATGATCGCCGTCAATGCGCGGCCCGATGACCTCGACGACGCCAAAGCTGGCGCCGACGGCAACGGTGCGGCGAAACAGCTTTTGGACTTGCTCCGGGCGGGCGTCGGTGGCGACATCGAAATCGTTCGGCTCGCGGCCCATGAGTTGATCGCGCACGCAGCCGCCGGCCCACAGGGCCGCAAAGCCGGCCTCGCGCAGCCGTCGCACCACGTCGATGGAGAATTCGCGCTCGGTCATGCGGGCCAGAAGTCAGAGGTCAGTGGTCAGAAGTCAGACAAAACAGTGACAGGTCCATTGTCCCGCGAGGTTCGGCGATTGGCAACCGTACGATTCGCTCACCACAACACTCGTACGGGATATCCCGCGAAGATCGGGTCTCCCGAAACAAGCTCGGCCCCTTCCGCGTTCGCCTGTGCCACAAGGAGACGATCGAAGGGATCTTTGTGTATTGGCGGCAATCCAAGGACCGCCAAAGAATGCGCCAAGTCCACCGGCAAGACATGAAGCCCATTTGCTCGTTGATGGCGATCAACTGGGGCACCGGAAGTCGGAGTGTGAGTTTGCCCAATTGACTCTTGATCACAATTTCCCAGACGCTCACCACACTGAGCCAGACGGAATTGGCCGGATCGCGAAGGGCTGACAGCGCCGCCGCAGACAATCGCGAAGGATTGCTATCCCACCAAATGAACGAGTGCGTATCCAGAAGCAGATTCATTTCTGACCATTCCAGAACTCGTCCGGTAATGGTGCGTCGAAGTCGGGTGATGATTCGAGTGCGCCGGGGTGCAAGCCCGCAATGCGCTCGCCGGAGAATTGGCACGGAACCAATCGGGCACGCGGTGTGGCGCCGTCGGTCAGGACTACCTCACGTCCGGCGGATGCGAGACTCAGCGCTTCTTCCCAGCGCGTAGCTAGTTCTCGAATATCGATCAAAGTGGACATGAGCTTGTTCCCTCCCAACACGGCGGCGCGGCCATTTCAATCGTTCCGCAGTTTATTCTGGCCTGAGCGCCACGCCGATACAAGCCCGCTCATGCACAGCGCTGTCAATAATTCGCCAAGAAAAATTTTGCAGGAAGGCTTCAACGTTGCAACCCGGCCGCGCATAGCCCATAGTGGAGCGTGACCGTTTTCGATTTCCGAGGCATCCCATGGCCACCGTGACCCTTTCGTGTCTGTGCGGGCGACAATTTACCGTTGATTCCGCCTTGGCGGGGAATTCGTTCTCCTGCCCCACGTGCAATCGAAGCATGAGAGTGCCCGGTGAAGCGCACGTACCTCCGGGACCGGTTCTCGCTCCGCTCGCGTCCACGATTGCCGCGACCCCGCGCGAGAGCGAGCGGCCGAAGCCTTCTCCCAAACGCAAGATGCCGCTTTGGTTCACGGTCGGCGCCATTGGCTGGACGGTGGTCGCTCTGATCGTCGCCGTGCCGCTGGGCTTGCGCTATTACCATCAGTGGCGCAACGACTCGCTGAGCAAGCAAAAGAACGACTTGCCCAAAGAGCGGCAGGATCGCCAGGCTCAACTCGAAAAACAAGTTCGCGACAAACAAACGCAACTCACGATCACCGGCCCGTCATCGCTACAAGCCGGGGCCGTCAATACGTATGTGCTGGAAACGAAGTCTCTCGCGGGAGATGACGTCGCTACGAAGTTGACGATTGCCCTGAAAGACAAGGCCGGAAAGGAAATTGCCAAACAAGACAAAGTCGAAAGCAAGGGTCGCTTCGCCTACACCGTGCCGTTGCTCGCCGCGCTCAAGCCCGATGAAGAACTCACGCTCGAAGTGACCGCCGAGCGCGACGGCGGCGAACAGCCGATTTCAATCGCCGAAAAGCTCCCGCTCGAACGGCCTGGATTCGTCACCCACGTCTTCACGGACAAACCGCTCTATCAGCCCGGCGAAGTCGTGGCGTTCCGCTCGCTCACGTTGGATCGCTATCATCTGCGCCCGATCGAGGAAGATTTGCAATTGTCGTTTACGGTGACCGATCCGGCCGAGCAAGTGATCTATCGGCTCGACGGTTCGGCTCAGGTGCAGGACCCAAATGCGAAGGGCCGATTGCTCGAAGGCCCGGACGGCAAGGCGGTTCGTGGCATTGGTTTCGGCGAGTTTGCGATTCCGGCCAACGCTCCCGGCGGGCAATATACGCTGAGCGTCGCCGAACTTCGTGGCCGCTTCGCGCCCGAAAAGCGCAAGTTCCTGGTGAACCGCTACCAGGCGCCTCGGTTGCACAAAGAACTCGAATTTACGCGCCGATCATACGGACCCGGCGAGGAAGTCCTTGCGGCTTGCAAGGTGACTCGCATCGAAGGCGGAGTAGCTCTTTCCGGCGCTCCCGTAACCGCCACAGTCATAGTCGATGGCCAACGGCTCGCCGCCGACGGCACGGCCAAGGACGATGCGACCATCGCGTTCAAGACCGAGGCCGATGGCACGGTCTCCGTGCGCTTCAAGCTTCCCGCCAAGATTGAAATCGGCGAAGCAAGCTTGTCGGTTCAATTCTCGGACGGCGGTAATAGCGAAACGATTGTTCGACCGATTCCGATCGTCGTGCGCCGGTTGCGGGTGGATTTCTATCCGGAAGGCGGCGATTTGATCGCGGGCGTGCCAAATCGCGTCTATTTCAGTGCCCGCACCACGGTGGGCAAGCCCGCGGACGTGAAGGGCCGGATCCTCGACACCAAAGGCCAAGCCGTTGCCGAAATCAAGACCCTGGCCGACGACAAAACGACCGAGGCGAACCAAGGCCTGGGCGTGTTTGCGTTCACGCCCACCGCCGGTCAAAAGTACCAGCTTCAAATCGATTCGCCGGCCGGCATCCCCTACAAGGTCGAACTTCCGGACGTGAAATCCGAAGGCATCGTTCTCAAGGTTGAGTCCGGCGTGACCAATAATGCCGAGCCAATTCGGGCGACGGTTTCAAGTGTCGGCGAAAAGCGCAAGATTCTGGTCGCTGCCTATTGCCGTGGCCGTCTAGTTGCCTCGGAGGGCCTGGAGATCGAAGCGGGACAATCGAAATCCGCGACGCTGATGCCGCCAGCGGGAGTGCACGGCGTCTTTCGCATCACCGCTTACGACGATCGCTCCAGCGTCACCGTCAGGCGGCTGGTTCCGAGCGCCGAGCGGCTCGTCTTCCGGCAGCCGGCCAAGTATCTGAATGTCGCCCTGCAAGCCGACAAATCGCACTACGTGCCGGGCGAAAAAGTTCGCTTGGCCGTGAACTCGCGCGACGAGGCCGGAAAACCAGCGCCGGCGATTGCGCTGGTTTCGGTCGTGGATCGGGCGGCCCTTTCGCTTGCAGACGACAAGACTCTTCGTGGCATGCCGACGCATTTCCTGCTCACGACCGAAGTGAAGCGGCCCGAGGATCTGGAGAACGCGGACTTCATGCTGAGCGAGAGTTCGCTGGCGGCGACTGCTGTGGACCTCCTTCTGGGAACGCAGGGTTGGCGGCGCTTCGCGGAGCAGGATCCCGAGAGGTTCCGCGAACTGCACAAGTCCGACGCCGACCGCTTGTTGGCGGCGACGGGCCAAACTCCGCTGCATGTGACGAACCGCCGCGAGGCGGAACTCGCCGCCGAGCCGTATTTGAACGAAGCGCGGCACAAGGCCGAGTCCGAGTTTAGCGGCCGCTGGAGCGAATTGCAGACCGGCCACGCCGAAGCGTCGCAGTCAGCGCGTCGCTGGGAAGCCAATTCCGAGGTGTTCGCGGTGATCGGGCTCATCGGGTTGGTGCTGGTTCTCATGGTGTCGGCTATCATCGGCGGCGCGACGCTCGCGGAAAAGAATGCGCCGGGCGCCGGCGCGGTTTTGGGCGTGACGTGCATTCTCGCGCTGGTCGCCGCATTTGTGGGATTCAGTCTGCTATTTTCGCTTGGGGCAAAGAGCAGCGCGACGTTTCAAGTGGTCGGGAGTGCCATTGCCCCGAGCGCGGGAGGTGGCGGCTTTTCTCGAAATTCGGACATGGCGCTGGCCGAATCGTCACCTCGCACCCAGCCGATGGCCCCGCGAGGCCCGATGGGCGGCGCCGGTTTCGGCGGACCGCCGGATCCTGGTCGTGGAGCGGCGGCGGGTGATGGAGGGCCGCGGGGTGTCGAATACCCGAAGATTGACGGAGACTTCGCTACCAACGCCGGTCCTGGGCGGATCGATGAATCGAAGACCGACCCCGCATACTCGACCGGCATTGCCAAGCAGCCGCCCGCGGAATCGGCCAAACGTCGCTATGCACAGGTTCAGAATGAGCAGACCGGCAATACCGCGCGCTGGCAGAAACGGGCACAGCCGAGCAAAGAACGCTCCTTCAAAGATCTCGAACGCGGCAATCGCTCGCTGGTCGATCCCGATTCCGCTCCGCCGTTCGTCGTTCGCGAATACGCCCACGAAAACTCGCCCGGCCGCGAGACTCGCGGCGATTTCACGGAGACCGTCTATTGGCATCCGGTCTTGATCCTGCCTGGCGGCGAGACGTTCGTGAATTTCAATCTGAGCGACGCGGTCACAAGTTTCCAGGCGCTAGCGTTCGTCCATTCGACCGACGGGCGGCTCGGCTCGGCCAAGATGGAGTTCGCCGCCAAACTGCCGTTCAGCCTCGACGCCAAATTGCCGCTCGAAATCACTTCGTCCGACGTGATTCGTGTGCCGGTCGCCGTCGATAACTCCACCGACAGCCGCCGCGAGGTGAAGGTTAACGTCGACGCCAGCGGGCTTACTCGCGCCGACGGCAACGCTGATGCCAAACTAACGCTCGATCCGCAAAAGCGCGGCCGCGTGATGTTCGACTATAAGCCGAGCATGACCAACGGCGAGGCGAAAATTCGCTTCGACGGCCGCAGCGATTTCTTCCACGACCGCGTCGAGCGCAGCATCAAGGTCGTGCCCGAAGGCTTCCCGGTAATCGGCGCCCAGAGCGGTACGGTTTCCCGTTCGATGACGGCCAATCTCGAACTTCCGAAAGATATCACTGCTGGCTCGCTCAAGGTGCGGGCCGAGGTGTATCCATCGTTGCTCGCGGATATCGTCAGTGGGTTGGAAGGGATGCTGCATGAGCCACACGGCTGCTTCGAGCAGACCAGCAGCAGCAACTATCCGAACTTGCTGATTCTCGATTATCTGCACAGCACGGGCCAGGCACGACCCGACGTGACGCGGCGGGCCATGGACTTGATCGAACGCGGCTACAATCGTCTGCTCACGTTCGAGTGCCAAAAGCGCAGCGGTTCCGGCCGCGAAGGCTACGAATGGTTCGGCGGTTTCACTCCGCCGCACGAAGCGCTCACCGCCTATGGGCTCGTCCAATTCCACGATCTGGCCAAAGTCTACGACCGCGTCGATCCTCAGATGGTCGAACGCACGCGCAAGTTTCTGCTCTCGCGTCGCGACGGGCAGGGCAACTTTGTTCGCAAGCAGGATTATCATCACTTCGGCCAGGTGTCCCAGCCGACGTTCAACGCCTACCTGACTTGGGCGCTATGCGAAAGCGAAGCCGACGCCGTGCTGGACAAGGAACTACAAGTGCTAATGACAAACGCTGAAACGCACACCGACCCATACTTCCTGGCCCTGACCGCAAACGCCGCGTTCAAGCGTAACGAGAAGACCGCCGGCGCGAAGATTCTCGACAAGCTCGTGACGCTGCAATCGGCCGACGGCATGTTGCCCGGTCGCGAGAGCATCGTCGGCAGCTACGGGCAGGATTTGCAAATCGAGGCGACGTCGCTAACCGTGCTGGCATGGCTGAAAGCGGAATCGCCCCTCAAGTACCGCGAACCATTGCAGAAAGCCGTCCGCTGGCTCACGGCTCGTCGCGGTGGCTACGGCGGATTTGGTTCCACTCAGGCCACAATTCTTACTCTGAAGGCATTGGCCCAGGTCGCCAAGGACAACAAGAAACTTACCGATGGCCAGGTGATCCTGTCACTCAACGGCAACCCGATCTTGCGGCAGGATTTCAACGCCACGGCCCAGGATGCCATGGTGTTGGAATTGACGCCGAACGATCTGAAGAAACTGAAGCCCGGCGCCAACGAGATTCGCTTGGAAGTTACCAAGAATGAACTTCCAGCCAAGATTTCCTGGAGCTACCACACGCTGCAACCGCCGAGCGCGGCCGATTGCCCGATCAAGTTCTCCACGAAGCTCGACAAAACCCAGGTCAACGAAGGCGAAACGGTGCGATTGACGGCAACTATCGAAAACACCGGCAAACAAAGTCAGTCCATGACGACGGCGATCATCGGCTTGCCGGC
>JBGQCZ010000227.1:0-7708 GCA_041495645.1 Gemmataceae bacterium
CGCCGGGCAGATTCGTGATCACCACCGTGGTAAGCCACTTGACGGACTTGAAGCCGTAGGCCTCGGGCACGAGCATGCGCACCGGCCCGCCGCTTTGCGGATTGAGAAAGTGCCCGTTGAGCTTGTAGCAGAGCAGGATCGGCGGGAGACCAAGTGGATCTTCGAGGACGCGGCCGATCGGCAGCGAACTGCGGAACATCTGCTTCGGGTCGTCGTTATGATAGCCGTAATAGAATACGCGGCGCACGTGGGCCTTGGGTTTCGCCATCCAGATCACTTCGCGCAGCGGCACGCCTTCCCAAAAGCCCATGCCGAGGGGCCGGCCGATATTGTTGCAGGTCATGATCTTCGGAACGCTCACCGCGTACTTCTCGGCAAGCTTCATCAACCCGGTCCAGTCGAGTGCGTTGCCCTTTGCTTTCGTCAGCGGATTTTCAACGACTGCGTCGGTCGCGGCATCGGGAATGACTTCCAATCGCCAGGTCTCTGTCGTAAGGCCAACTTCTTTCTTCTTCTCGTCGGGCAACCGGTGCGGCAGCGGATTGCCGCGCGACACGTCGCCGAAGTCCTTTTGCGACGTCAAGTATTCCAGCCGTTTCAGCGCCTCTTCGCAGGCCTTGGCGCATTCGGGCGTAAGATCGGCGCCGCGCAGAAGATTGGGCCACAACCCGGCGGCCACGGCCCCGCCCGCACTCAGGCCCAGGAACCAGCGCCGTGTGAGCCGCCGATGCTCCGCGAGAAAATGATTCGAGTCCAACATGTTATTTTGCCTTTTCGCCCCAAATGAACCAGCGCGGGTAAACATAAACCCAATGCCCTGCCGGTAAGTTCTTGTGTGTGAAATACTCGGTGCCCGTGTAATAACCCCAGTCGCGGAATTCCGTGTAATTCTCCTTGTCCTGCGGCAC
Source organism: Gemmataceae bacterium (assembly GCA_041495645.1). Classification (GTDB taxonomy): domain Bacteria; phylum Planctomycetota; class Planctomycetia; order Gemmatales; family Gemmataceae; genus JBGQCZ01. The sequence goes on from JBGQCZ010000227.1 coordinate 909, forward strand.
GGAGATGACGCGGAGGAGATTGCGGTACTTGCCTTTGACCGATGCTTGCGAAAGCGGGTAACCCTCCTGCACCTGCATCGACGAGACTTGCGGTTCGCGCGCCCGCACTGCCCACATCGCTATCATTCCGAACATGGCAGCCACGAACCAGCGTGAAAGCAGTTTTCGCACAGGCATGCTTTGTCTCCTCACGCCGATTGTCGCCGACTCAACCTTGCCGTGTCAAGCGAATCGATGAAACGAAGCGACATGTCCGTGACCAAGAAAAGCGATTTACTTCCCTTGACCGCTCGCGCCTTTCACGCGACGATGAACCTCACAATCCTTCCCGCCGCCACCGGAGTTGATTCCATGCACCGCCAACTTGTTTCGGCCCTGGCCTGCCTTTTGACGGCCGCCGCGTCGTTCGCCGCCGATGGCCCGACGATTATCGATGGCGCGGGCAAAGAGATCACGTTGAAGAACTGGAAGATCGCCGGCGGCACCAAAAAGCTCGATTGGCTGGCGAAAGACGGCGTCGCGCCCGAAGCGCTCGTCTTCCGCGAGATCAACTCGACCGGCTTCCGCGACGGCGTATTGACATTCATTCCTTTGGACCGGCTCGAATCGCTGACTTACGACGTGGAGAAACAGACGGCGAAGGCGAAGTTGGCGGGCATCGAACAATCATTAGAAGGATCGATCCGGTATCAGGGCATCAACCAGATTGTGATCGAAGCGGAGATGGACAAGGGCGAAGCCGGCACGGTGGAGCTGAAATATCGCGGTGGCGCTCTCAAAGGCGGGATTAAGGGCGTGAAATTCCCGAGCGCCAAACCCGGCCCGGCGTTGGCCGGCGACAAACTCTTCGTGACCATCGCCGAGGGCAAGAAGAGCGAAGGCACCCAGCCCGTGCACCAGTTTCAAGCGCTCTATCGAATTGAGAAAGGCGAGAAGACTCAATCCTGGATGATGTTCAAGAAGACCTTCAAGGTTGAACTGGCCAAGATCAAGAAAATGACCTTTCACGAGCAAGCGGATCACAAAGACTTTGAGTGCGACGTGCTGCTGGACGACGGCAGCGAACAAACTTTGACCCTGCTTACGACCGTCACAATCGACGGCAAACAGGCAACGCTCGAAGGATTGGTAGGTGTCGTGCCCGCCGGTTGGAAGCTGTTCCCGATTCATACCATCGGCGAGGTGTCGAAGGATGAGCCGAAGGGTGAAGTTGAAAAACTTGGGCCGAAGAAGAAACCTGAAAAGCCGTAGCGTTACTTCGATTTTCGCAAGGCGCGGGTCAGCGCTTCGGTCACGCGCTCTTCGCTGCCCGGGTTGACCCAGCACCAATCGCTCAAGTTCGCATCGTTCTCCTTCCAAGCGCGTTCGATGGGGATGTAGCCGGGTCCGCATTCGCCATAGCCAACTACCATTACGAACGCGTCGGGCCGTAAGGTTTGGGCCAGCAACTGGTACTCGACGTACGACTCGGCCGGCAGCAAGGCGAATACGGCCGGCCCGAAATCGATCACGGGTAAGTCGATAGCTTGGCCCGATTCGACGTGCTTCCGCCAACTCAACCCAAGCGCCGCAAAGCACTGCCCAAACGGCCGCGGATCATTCTTCAATCGGTCCAACAGTTCCTTTTCGCTAAATCCGGCGTTACTGCGGGCTTCGAGCTTGAGCGGGACGCTTCGAAAGCCAACGTCTTTGATCGCATGCTTTTTCGTTTGCTTCCAAGCCTCTTTCATCGCCACGTAGAGCCGATCCGCCAGAACCGGACGATTCTCCGGAGCGCCGTCGTTGTATTTGCCGGCCGTGACATTCCCGCTGCAACCGCTGGCGTAGATTTGCAGCACGTCGGGCATATCCGATTGCCCGCGTTTGCGGGCCATGCCGACGAAATCGGCCGACACTCCACCGTTGCCGTAATAACTCATTGGATGCGCGGCATACGCGCTCAACGCTAGAATTGGCTTGTCGTCCGCGTCCCAGAAGCTGAGCGTTTTCAGGAATGGATCGATGGTCCCTTCCTCGCCAGCGCGGATCTTCGCGTCGCGCGAGGCGCTCATCCGATCGTAGCGGACCTTCCCATTCTCATCGATGTAGCGCCGATTCGACGCGACCTTTTCGACTTTCGCCTGCCCGATGCCGATTTGCTTGACCGCCCGCGTCCTTGCCAGGCTCGCCTTCGCCGCGCCCGCGACCTTGCGAACCGTCTTGTCGTGGAAATCGAGCACGCAAATTGCGCCCTTGGCCTTTTGTTCTTCCAGCAATTTCTGGGCGGCCAGGTCGGCAATGGGCGCATCGTGTTGATGCAATGCGGAAACCAAGACTCGAACCGGTTCGGTACCCACGGCCTCGGCGATGACGTTACGCCAGCGGTCGTAAGCATCGTTGCGGATTTCGCACCAATCCACGGCCACATAGACAATCGGCTTGCCAACGCCGCGCAGAATGAAACCATTGGCGAAGAGCGGATCGTCGATTTGCTTGACGGGCGCGATCCCGCCGCCCATGCACGGGTGGCCGATCGGCGGCGTCACTTCGGCGGTGAAAGTGCTGATCGTGAACTTGGGTTCGTCCGCTCGCGCAGCGAGGGCTGGAATTGCAGCGATGGCCACAAGCGCTTCGCGGCGGGTGAGCGACGGATTCATCGTGAACCTATTTCGATTTCTTGCGTTGGCGCTGGAGGCGGGCCACGAATTCGGCGTGCTCGCGCGTAGAAACGCCCATTTGAATCACTTCAGCGCACCGAAGCGTGTCTTGAGCCAAAAAGGTCGCTTGGTCAATCCAGAGACCGGGGAAAACTTTTGACTTGAAGATGCCCTTCGCATCGGCCTTCAACTTTCGTCCCGTCGGGAAATGGAACCAGTTCAATTCTTGCTCTGAAATACACAAGACCAGATACTCCTGAACCCCGGCCCGCTCATAGTCTTCTTTTTTTCTTCCCAAGTCGATTGCGACGCTACTATGGGCAATTTCGCCGATAAATTCCGGTGCGCCGATGACATAGCCCTTGGCATCCAGTTTTGTTTGCCCGCCGTACTCGGGAAGCACTCGGAGCGTGTTATCGGGCTCGGGCTCGGAATCGTCACCCAAGACGCTGGTGGGTTCGACACCAAATTTCGTACCCGGCGTATGCGCCTTGTAGAGACCAAGGATTAGCGTGAGCTCACCATGATAATCCGAATGTTGAGAGCCGGTGGGCGACGGCATGTAGACAATTCCTCCGATAAGCTCGGCTTTGACACCGGGCGGGGAGTTCTCATACCGGCGATGAAATTCCGTCTGCGTGAGTTGATCGCCATTGCACAAGATCTGCGCAACACCATTCAAATGAAAGTCATTTTTTCGCGCGCGTTGAGTCTTCATCGTCGCTATTCTACCGCCGTGTAAGGCAAAGCAAAAGCCGATTTTGTCGACTCAAGAATTTCCTGTCGCCGCTGCAATCCTCCCCTCCATCGGGCTGCTCGCGGTCGCGTACAGCTTCTTCGCGATGCGCCCGCTCAGATACGCCAAGCGGCCCGCCTCGCAGCCAAAGCGCATCGCCCACGCCATGCGAACCGGATCCTGCGCATTGGCAATCGCCGTGTTCAGCAGCACGCCGTCGCAACCTAATTCCATCGCCGCTGACACGTCGCTCGCGGTGCCCACGCCCGCGTCGACGATCACCGGGTAATCCGGGTCGCCATCCTTCAGGTATTCGAGAATGATGCGGATCGCGTTTGGATTGAGAATCCCCTGCCCGCTGCCGATCGGGCTGCCGGCCGGCATCACGCTCGCTGCTCCGGCCGCCTTCAAACGCTTGGCCAGGATCGGATCGTCGGACGTGTAGACCAACACCTGGAAGCCGTCCTTCACGAGTTGCTCGGTCGCTTTCAATGTGTCGATCGGATCGGGTAGCAGCGTCTTCTTGTCGCCGAGGCATTCGAGCTTGACCCAATCGGCCCCCGGGTTGCCGAGATTGGCGAGCAGTTCGCGGGCGAGTCGGGCGTGGCGAATGGCATCATCGGCGCTGAAGCAGCCGGCGGTGTTCGGCAGGATCGTGTAGCGCTTGAGGTCGAGGTAGTCGAGCAGGTTGCGGCCCTGGGAATCAATGAGCCGTTCGCGGCGCACGGCGACCGTCGTCACCTCGCATCCGCTGGCCGCAAGCGAATCGCGCATCAAATCGTGGGTCGCGTATTTCCCGGTCCCGGTAATGAGCCGGCTCTTGAACTTGAACTTGCCGACCACGAGCGGCTTATCGGCCGGCGGCGAATCCGGACTCCCGCCGCCAACCAGCGTCACCACTTCCACCGCATCGCCATCTTTCAGTTGGCAACGCGCATGATCCGCGAGCGGCACGACTTCGAGATTCACCTCGACGGCGACGGGACGATTGGCTTTGCCGAGATCTTTGAGCAGATCGGCGACGGTGATTGCGGCGACAAACGAACGGGGTTCGCCGTTTAGCTTGATGGTAGGCATGGGAGGTTCCGATGGTCGAAGCCGCCGCCCTATCGCGACGGGATAGATTCATAATAGGCCTTCGCCATCACCCGAAAGCCAAATCTCACTCCCCCAATCCAGCACGAATCGTTGCGACTCGACCCAATTGAAAATGGCGCGATCATGGCCACTCCGATAATTCAAGTCGGCTCGAAACTCCGAGTTTACTATCAAAGACCAGTGTCGCGACGAAAACTGGTGCACAGCCAACCCACAAGGATCGATAAACTGTTGCACTTGAATCGTGCTTGGCTCGAATGCAAACTCGTTCTTCAAGTACTGTTGTTGCTCGCGAAACGTCACCGCTTCGTCATAGTCGGATTGAAATCGGCGAAATCGTCGCAATGATCGGCTTTCGGCGCCAAGACGCTTCCCCGTAGCATCAAAACGGACGACGTGCAAGAGGTCGCCGGTCGCGATTACGGCAAGGAGAAATTCGCCTGAGTCGATTCTCCCTGCGTGAAAGCTGCGGTCAACATTGCTTCGCAGTTGGTAAAGCCTATTGGACGTGGACACGACATCAAAAATGGCTCCGCGATCCGCCAACGTTCGTTCATTTAGTTCATCTTCAACTCGCTGTCGCCAGCGTGTCTCGTCGTCCGACAGTTGCGTGTCATGAGTGGAATCGTAAAGATGAATGAGTTTGATCTCATTCAGGCTTGGCGCATCAACCAGAGCCAGACCCGTTTCAAGCGTCTGCGAATAGTCTCGAACCCAAAGCCAAACTGAATTCAGATCGACCGAGTGGCGAGAATTCGCGAGCATCAGAGCATGGTCATAATCAATCCAGTCGGCAATCCCGAGCTTCGATAGGCGGCCGAGCAAAGGACAAAGCGTTACGCCTTCGACGAATTCGGCAACCCGGAACAACACTGCCGACTGCAGCATCGGGCAAATCCCTCCGATTGTCTCATGTTCACCCACGAACACATCAGCATCCACATTGATGCGCTCGACAAATCCCCGATGGAAATACGGCGCTAACGATTCATCGTTGGTGAAGCCGGCAAGCGGGCCGAGCCATTCCGCCCGATGCGCCGTCAGCAATTCGTCTTCGCGTTTGTGCAGATTTTGGACTCTGTGCAGTTCTCCGCCGCGTTCCGCCCTCGCCAACTCGCATTGCACCCGAATGAACTCACCCAGCGGATCGCCGCGTTCCTCGAGCCAATCGGCGTAGACCAACCGCGGCCCGTCGTCGTCCGGGTTCTCGGCGATCGTTCGCAGGAAGGCTTCAGGAGTCATGATGACCCCTCACCCTACCCTCTCCCCTGAAGCAGGGGCGAGGGGCAATGATAGCGATACAGTTCGCGTTCGATGCGCTCAAACGATCCAGTTTCTTCCGGATCGCGTTCGTGGTGCCAGCGGCGGTGCTTAGGCACGCAATGCTCGTGGAACGGCCACGGGCGAAACGGTTGCCGGCCCATCGCCTTTATCAGTTTACCGCTATTCATGCTCACATTGCCAGCACGCGGTGGAACCGGGCCGGCTTGGTGGCGAAGGCAGCCGTGCAGCAAGTCCGGGGCATAGCCCCCGACGCGGTTCACCACCTGGCCGATCTGATTGAGCGTGATGGCCCGTGGCCCACCGGCGTGAAACACGCCGCCCACATCTTCGCGATGCAGCAACCATGCGAAGACCTCGTTTAGATCGTCAACGTAGGTCGCTGAACGCACTTCATCGTAATAGAGCGTCGCGGGCCGATTGGCGCGAAAGCGCGAGTCGATCCAGTCGATCGCGCCGGCATGCCCGTTGAAGCTCGGGCCCATCGGCAGCGAAATCCGCACAATCGCCGCACCGGGAACCAGGTCGCGAATCAATTCTTCGCCTTGAACCATCGTCTTGCCGTAGACAGTGACCGGATCGGTCGGATCGGTTTCGCGGTAGTTGCCGATGCCGCTATCGCCTGAGAAAACCAGGTCCGATGAGAGATGAACCAGGCGTGCGCCGAGTTCCAGCGATTGCCGGGCGATGGCCTCGGCGGTGACGACATTGAGCCGGTGCGACATGGCCGGGTCGAGTTCGCACGATTTCAACGCGCAATTGCCGACGCAATTGAGAATCGACTCGAACCGCCACTCGCGGCATAGATCACGCAACCCGCCGACGTCGTCGGCATCGAGCGCGACGATCCCGTCGCCGTTCAGGCGAAAGGTTTGTTGCGGGCGAAGTCCGACGACCTGGCCGGGGAATTGTGTGCGAAGCGAAAGAAAGGCATTGTAACCCGCAACGCCGGTGATGCCCGTCGCCAACAGCGGAAGCCTCAGCGGGTGCGTTGCGGCGTTGCTCGAACCGATCGGAATCTCCATCACCGGATTGTATCACTCCTCGAC
>JBGQCZ010000228.1:0-7703 GCA_041495645.1 Gemmataceae bacterium
GCCAATTGGCCATTGTCGTAGAGCATCTTCTCGAAGTGCGGGACGGTCCAAGTGCGTTCGGTGCTGTAGCGATGGAAGCCGCCGCCGATTTGGTCGAAGATTCCGCCCGTGGCCATCTTTCCCAGCGTCAACGCGAGCGCCTTCGACAGGTCGTTGTTCTTGGTCCGCTTCGCTTCGGCCAGCAAAAGTTCCAGGTAGCAAGGCATCGGGAATTTCGTTCCCCGGAAGCCCCTCGCTTTGCGGCCGAATCCGCCGAATTCACCGTCGAACCCTTCGATGACTTCGTCGATCCCGTCGGCGATGAGCTTGCGTTCGAGCGTTACGATGGCTCGGCCGTGAAGGCCTTCCTCGAGCCGGGCCTGCGTTCGCTTGGCGATTTCCTCGGCCTGATCGGCCAGCTCCTTGGGTTGCTTCTCCTTCACGTCCTTCATGACTTTCAGGATCGACTTGAAGCCCTTGACGGTTTCGCCGTCTATCACCCGGTCGTCGGGCGGCCAATAGGTTCCGCCCACGATCGGCTTCGCTTCGGGCGTAAGGAACATCGACAGCGGCCAGCCGCCGCTTTGGCGAAACACGTGCAGCGCGGTCATATAGATTTCGTCGATGTCGGGGCGCTCTTCGCGATCCACCTTGATGCACACGAACGAATCGTTGAGGATCTTCGCCACCTCGGCATTCTCAAACGACTCGCGCTCCATCACGTGGCACCAGTGGCAGGAACTGTAGCCGATGGACAGGAAAACCAGCTTGTTTTCCTTCTTGGCTTTTTCAAAGGCTTCCGGGCCCCAGGGATACCAGTTGACGGGATTGTGGGCATGCTGGCGCAAATAGGGACTGGATTCCTTGGCGAGGCGATTGGCCGGCCCCGGCTTGTCCGCCGCGTTCGCCACGCCAATTCCAGCCGCAATGATCAATCCGATCACCAATCCATATTGCCGATTTCGCGTCATGGCCCATTCTCCTGTCCGTGTTCCCCGGAGTTTGCACCTTTTACTATCCGGTTCGCAGGCGCTCTTGCCAAGACCTGCCTGAGCGGGAACCGGCCTACTCTTAGCAACAAAAAACAACAATCTGCCGTGCGCGCTGGAACTCGACTTTTCGTCTATCTTCTTAATTGATAAGAACTTACATGCCGATAACGATGCCCTCAAACAAATTGTTGTTTTTGTTGTTTTCGCGCTGGTGGTGGTTGGATTCGGGACTGACCGGGCGAAATTCCAGCCAGGTCTGACTCGAATGCACAAATGCGGAATTGACAGAATCACTGTTTGTCCTCGACCATGCGAAACCCGGATCCTATAGTGTACATCTGATTGCATCCGGAAGGCAATGGCCGTTGCGTGTCCGCGGGAACGGGTTGCGTGCGTTTCGCGTCCAATTCATGTGCCGCAAGCGCGCACGGGGTCAAAGAATTCCGCTATAGTAAACCTACCTGCCTCACGCCCAAACTTACCGATGCGAGACCTGCCGTGAATCGAATCACGTTATTCGGCGTGACCGCGATCTTCCTTGCCGTTTCGACCGCCGTGCGCGGCGACGAAAAGAGCGACCTCCTCGCGAAACAAAAGGCCGCCGCCGAGGCCAACTGGAAGAAGCTCGAAATCCCAAATGCGCCACGAGTTGTTGAAACCGCGCAGTTCCTGATCTATTCGCGCCTGCCCGAAGCCAAAACCAAGGCCCTCGGTGCTACCCTCGATACGCTGTTCGCAACGGCAACCAAGGCTCTCAAGTTCACCGACAAGGACCGACCGTGGCCCGGCAAGCTTGCGGTTTATCTCGTGCCCGAGCGTGTCGATTTCGTCGATTTCATGCGCAAGGTCGTGAAGAAGGCCCCCGCCGAAGATGACCTGAGTTTCAGCGAAGTGCGCGGCGATGAAGCCATGCTGGTGATCGGCGCGCCCAAGGCCGAACAAGTCGACGCTGAGGATCAGGCCAAAACCGAACTGACGACGATGTTGCTAAAGCGCAAGATGGGCGCCGGCGAACCACCGCCTTGGGTGTCGATTGGTTTTGCCAAGGCTTCAGCCCACCGTGCCGCGACGAAGGCAAGGGTTACCGTCAAAGCGCCAGCGGGCGTGCCGCTCGCCTATCTATGGGCCGAGGGTGCCAACCCGACCGTGGTCCAAAACTATTCCACCTATGTGATCGATTACATGGCTTACGGACCGATGGCAGACTCGTTCCCCACATTTGTCGGCGCGTTGCGCCCCGGCGAAACCGGCAACGCCCCCGCCATGAAGGAAGTGCTCGAATCGATCAAGATGGACGAGATCACCCTCGAACTCTACGCCCGCCGCTGGGCCAAACCGCCGACGCCGAAGGTGCCGCTGGTGAAGCCGAAACCGGAGAAATAGCCGCTTCTGCGGCTTTAGCTTCCAAACTCAATCGAGAAAATCGGTCTTGCGCTATCCTCATTTTCCAGTCGCGGAAAGGCTTGCTGAAGATGGGCGTTCATAGCCCGTGCTGCTCCGCCCACGTCAACCAGGCTTGCGTCAACTTCTCCACGTCTCCTTGAACCGACGCGGGAATAGGATTGGCGCCGGTGATCGCCTGCAAAGCCACGAACCAATGATCCGGCTCCCGCCGAAGTTCGTCCACGAGCAACGGCAGCGCCTCTTTGCCCATGCCGATGATTTGCAGATAGGCAGGGTGGCTGACCATGTCGTGGATCGACGAGCGAAACATGGTCGCCTCCTTCCATTGGCGAACCAGTTCGCGAAACCGCGCCTTCGCGATCGCCGGCGGGTCCGGCATCAGGAGCGCGCTTTTGTCTGACATAGCTCACCCCACGGAATCTATGCACGGGGCCACTTCTCTTACTGACAATTGTACAGCGCACGAACTGGCGCGTGGCCGGGGCTGAGTCTTCGAAGCCCCGGCTTGCCTCAGACTGCGAACCGGGGCTTCGAAGACCGACTAGCGCAGGTCAATTTATGGAATCATCCAATCAACAACATTCAGGTTCGGGACATTCGCAAAGTCGGCCAAATTGTGAGTTGCGATCGTCAGCCCATAGTGCAGCGCCGTCGCGGCGATGACCAGATCCATGTCCGGTGTGGGCAAGCCTCTGTCGAAAAGGTCTGCCCGCACTTCGCCGAATTGTCGCGCTATATCCGAAGTGAATTCGAGAACGCCCACATCGTTCAGCATCGCTTGCAGACCTTGCAATCTCTTTGGTGAGGCGTTGGCGCGCAACGCCCAGGTGAAAAGTTCTCCAAGCGTTACGACTGAGATGTACAAGTTGCCGGCGTATTGCAGAAAGCGATTGGTGACCCGCGTATTGCCCTTCAAGTGAGCCGAGCAGATATCGGTGTCGACAAGGAAACTCATGAGTTCAATTCCGGCCGACTCGTTTTTCGCTGCTGACGGGACCATTCCAGATATTCGTCGAGGCCAGCCGCGTCATCCGCCCAGGCGCCCGCGGAGCTGCGGAGTCCCTCACCGGCCGGGAGCCGAGGCGGCACGACCCGCAGGGAAACATCCACTTGTTGGCCTTCAGGCAGCCCGGATTCTTGAGTTAGTTCAATGATCTTACCGCGAATCACACCGCGAAGTAACGCTTTCATGGCACTCTCCTTTCCAACTCCCGGATTATAATACGTTCCCGGCCGCGATGGCAGATTGATTCGGTGAGTCTTGCCAAGCCCTACGCCATGAACTGTTCCAAATACCGCTTGCTTTGCCGCAGCGCCCTCTTGCGGTCTTCGAGCGAGCCTTCATACGCGCGATCTTCCACTTCGATGCAGACCGGGCCGCGATAGCCGGTGTCGCTCAAGGCACTGAAGAACGCGCTCCAGTTCACGTCGCCCAGGCCCGGCAGTTTCGCGGTGTGCCAGCCCAAACCCAGGATGCCGACTTCATAGAGCTTGTCGGCGTCGATGCGCGTGTCCTTGGCGTGGACGTGAACGATTCTGGAGCCGAACTCGCGGATGCAGCGGGCGTAGTCGATGTGCTGCCAGATCAGGTGCGACGGGTCGATATTCAAACCGACATTTGAACTATTTAATTCGGCGAAGATCTTGCGCCATAGCGCCGGAGACACCGGCAGGTTCTTGCCGCCCGGCCATTCGTCGTTGCTGAAGAGCATCGGACAGTTTTCGAGCCCGATGGCAATTCCGCATTCCTCGGCGTGCTTCACGATCGGCCGCCAGGTTTCAAGCATCAGCGGCCAATTCTCCTCGACCGATTTGGTGTGATCGCGGCCGATGAACGTATTCATGACCGGGAGCGCCAGCGCCTTTGCGGCAGAAATCACCTTCTTGAGATGCGCGGAAACAGTCGCGCGGTGGGCGGCGTCGGCGTTCAGCGGGTTGGGATAGTAGCCCAGGCCGGAAAGCTTCACGCCGTATTGGCGGACCAGGTTCTTGACCTGATTGGCCTGTTCCGGCCCGAAATTGGTGACGTCGAGATGGCAGACGCCGGCATAGCGACGGTCGGCCTGACCCGGCGGCCAGCACATCACCTCGACGCACTCGAAGCCTTCTTCCGCGGCGAAGGCCAGGACCTGTTCCAAAGTCTGATCGGCCAGAATCGCGCTCACGAAGCCCAGTTGCATGATGGAGTCTCTCGCGGGGAGGTCGGGATGACTTGCGGTAAAGTGTACGGCCGCGCGGGGTGGGCGAACATTAGCTGATGGCGTCCGACGTGTCGTCGCGATACACTTTCGGCTTATGACTTCAATTCCCGCCGATCGACCGACTCGCGCCCGTCTGTTGGTTCTCGCCTTCTTGTGTGCGATGTCGTTCGTGCTTTACCTCGACCGGGTGTGTATGGGGCAGGCCGTCAAGCCCATCAAGGAAGAATTCGAGATCACGGAAAACTGGCGCATGAGCGTGATTCTAATGGCCTTCACCTTGGCATACGGTTTGTTCGAGGTGCCGACCGGTCGAATGGGCGATCGCTACGGAGTTCGCCGCGTCTTGACGCGAATCGTCATCTGGTGGTCGCTCTTCACGATGTTGACGGGCGCATGCTGGGGATTCTGGTCTCTGGTCGTGGTGCGTTTCCTTTTTGGCGCCGGCGAGGCGGGTGCGTATCCAAACGCCGCTCGGGTCATCACGCGTTGGTTTCCTTTGCGCGAGCGCGGACGGGTGCAAGGGCTCATGCTGACAAGCGGCCTTGTCGGCGGCAGTCTGTCGCCGGCCTTGGCCGCCTACATCATCGAGGGGTTTGGCTGGCGTACGGCGTTCACTGCATTCGGTCTCGTCGGCGTGGTCTGGGCCATCGCTTTCTTCTTTTGGTTCGCCGATGATCCGGCGCGGCACCCGGGCGTGAATGAATTGGAACGCGACCTGATTGGCACGGCTGGACCGTCTACCGAGCATCGGCCGATCCCGTGGAGTCTCGTGCTGCGCAACCGCTCGATTTGGTTGCTCGCCGCAATCATCTGCTGCAGCGCGTTCGTGTCGTACGTCTATTTCTCCTGGTATCCGAACTATCTGCAATCGGCGCGGGGCGTTTCCCAGGTTCGGGCCGGCGAACTATCATCACTGGTTCTGGCCGGCGGCGCCGCCGGCACTCTGGGCGGCGGATTCGTCGTGGATTTCCTGGCACGACGCCGGTCGATGCCGCGCCGGATTCGCCAGTACTTTTGTTGTGTCGCGATGATTATCGCGGCCGCCGTGCTTGCGCTAGCCGTCCTTTCGGACGAGTCGCTAGTCTCCGCAAGCCTGGCCTCCGTATCACTGTTTGCCATGTTGTTGTTCCAGTCCACGTGGTGGTCAACGGCGATCGAGGTGAGCGGCCCGCATACGGGCGCTCTGTTTGGACTCATGAACGGCATCGGCGCTATCGGGGCCATGTCGTCGCAACTGTTCTTCGGCGCCTTCCCGGACTGGCGTGAGAAGCAGGGCTACGTCGGACGCGATCAATGGGACCCCGCGTTCTGGGTCTGCGTCGCGTTGTTGCTCGTTGCCGCAGTGATGTGGCTAGGCGTCGATTCACGCAAGCGAATTGGAGACGATCACTCCCCCGCTTCCGGCATCGGCGGCAATGGCTGATCCAACGATCGTCCGCCACGTCCGAAGACCGCTTTCACTTTCGGATCCAGCAAAACAACTAATCCCCATATGCCAAATGGCAAACCGGTGATACTGCAGCAACCCTGACAGGGGATGATGCCAATAATGCATGCAGTGAGGGCAAAGGCGTGCCTCCGAAGCCTCAACATTTGTATGGCGCCGTAGAGCGTGACTGCGCCCAACACCAGAAAGAGCAGCGCGATCAATCCGTAACTGCCTCCAATGATGGCGAAAATGCCTCTTGGCGATGCGCCCCCTCCCCCTCCCGACGGCGGAGTCATTGACGCCAGCATGACCATTTGGAGCGCCCCATAACCCGCAGAGAGCAACGCCGACAGCAGCGTGATGATCGCCGTCACCATCAAGCCGATGGCCGGTCCCATGACTTTGGCCTTGGCATCCTTGCTGTAATCGCGCCGCAATCGCTCGCGGCGTCGGCCTTCCAGCCGCTCGAAATACCGATCGTCGCCTGCGTCGCCTGCGTCGTCTTCGTCTTCAAATTCATCGCGATCGGGCGGCGCGGGAGGCGGAGGTGGAACGGTCGCCGTGTCGCTTGGTACTTCGCGAATCCCTTCGGATACTGGGCCCGGTCTTTCCTCCGCCGGCATCCCCTCGCGAATGGCATCGGCCGGCTTTTCCTCCCGCGGCGGTTGAAATGCTACCGTCTCTTCCTGATTGCTGGCGGCTGGCGGTGACGACTCAGCCGCGGCAATCCATTCCGTGGCACAGCCCGGACACCTGACCGGCTGGCCGATCAACTCGTCCGGCACGCGCAGGGGTCGAAAGCAACTCGGGCAGGACGTTTGAATCGGCATGGACATTTCACCGCGTTCGAAATCTGCGGACGCTATCTTCCGGCCGCCCCACGAAAGATTCCCATGCAACAGAAGCAACCGAACAATGCCAGCGGAATGATGGCCAAGAGCGTCGAGACCATGCCGAGGATGCGGCCGATGTTGGTATTGCTTTCGCCCTCGGGGTCCATTCGGCCGGCACGAATTTCGCGCATGTCGGCGTTGCCCATGATCCAGGCGGGGATGCCTGTAAAGATCGTTGCCCCGGTCAGCGACAGGATCCCCAGCACCAGGATGAGCGTGCCACGATGGGGAGCGTAGTCGCTCCGGCTGCGGCGGCGGCTTGGGCGATCGCGGTCGAAATCATCATCATCGTCGTCTTCGTCGCGGCGCGGTTTGCGCGGGCGCGGCGGTGCCTCGGCCGGCGGGTAGGATTCGTCTTCCTTGGTTCGCCCGGCCGGCGGCTCGTCGCGATACGACTCTTTCGGCGGAGCGCTTTCCTCAGCGCTGGCCGTGAAGGTCTTTTCGCAGCCCGGACATTTCACGTATTGGCCGACCAGATTGTCGGGCACGCGAAGTTGGCGACTGCACGATGGGCAGGTGATTTGAATCGGCATGACTTCCACCGGTACGAGGAACCAAAAACCATCCGACGCCGCCGGACCTACACCTAATTCGTCATTCTGGGTAAATTCTTGCAGCGCCCTATTGCGGCGACAGCAACAGGATATGCCGGAATCGGTCAACGGGGAGTCGGACCGTGCCGATAGTAACCGATGTTCCACGAAATTGGCCCGATTCGTTTCGCGGGAGGACGGCGAATGGCGACGTGGCGAACCTTGGCAGCTTGGGTCTTCTTTTTCCTCTCCGCTCCCTCCTGGGGCCAGAC
>JBGQCZ010000229.1:0-7687 GCA_041495645.1 Gemmataceae bacterium
AAGGCCGCATTGCCGTCGATTTGTCGATTTGCCGCGGTCTCGACTACTACACCGGCACGATCTTCGAAACCTTTCTCGACAGGCTTCCCGGCATCGGCAGCGTCTGCTCGGGCGGCCGCTACGATAACCTGGCTAGCCTGTACACGAAGCAGGTGTTGCCCGGCGTGGGTTCGTCGCTGGGGCTCGATCGCCTTCTGGCAGCGGTCAAGGAACTGGGGTTGATGAAAAACCAGGCGAGCACGCCGGCGCCGGTGTTCGTTGTGCAGTTCGACGTCGCCCGATTGGGTGACTATCAGCGGATCGCCCGCCTGTTGCGCGCCGCCGGAATCGGCGCGGAAGTCTACCCGGACGCGAAAAAGATCGGCCCGCAACTACAATACGCGGAGAAGCGGGGTTTCAAATTGGCGCTGATTGCCGGTGGCGACGAGTTTGCAAAAGGCGTCTGGAAAGTGAAGGACTTGTCGAAGCGAACCGAAGAAACGGTGGCCGAATCCGAATTGATCGTGGCCATTCGAGGACTCTTGACTCCTGATTCCTGACCCCTGACTCCTGACATGGATCGGTCCAACCACTACGAAGCGGCGTTCGAGGCCTACCTGCGGCGGCGGCGATTGTGCTATGTCGCGGTCGACGAGGCCAAGCGCTCCTTGGTCGACGACGAACCGGTCAAGAGCCTGGACTTCGTTGTCTATGGGGAAGCCGACGCGCGCTTGCTGGTGGACGTGAAGGGCCGGAAGTTTCCGGGCGGGACGCCGGATGAACCGCGTCGGGTGTGGGAATGCTGGGCCGAGCGCGACGACGTGAGCGGCCTGCGCCGCTGGGAACAACAATTCGGTCCCGGCTATGTCGGCCTATTGGTCTTCGTCTACCAAATCGCTCCTGAGATTTCGCTGCCCGACGACGTCGAAGACCTGTGGGAATTTCGCGGCCGGCGTTACTTGTCGCGGGCAGTCGCGGCCGACGAATTCAGCCGGCACATGCGCATCCGCTCGCCGAAATGGGACACCGTCGATTTGCCGACGTCGGTCTATCAATCATTGGTGTTGCCGTTCCGCTCCTTCACCGATGCGGCCGCCGCGATCGGGCCGTGAAATTCATGAAAATCGCCGTCCGGTTGGAATCGTTGGGCCTGCCGCTCCGCGCTGCGTTGGAACAGGCCGCGCGGATGGGCGCCGCGGGGGCGCAGGTCGATGCTGCTGGCGATTTGTCGCCCGAGCGCCTGAGCGGGACGGGCCGGCGCGAGTTCGTCAATCTTCTGAGCTCGCTTAACTTGCAGCTCTCGGCATTGAACTGTCCCTTGCGGCGCGGGCTCGACATGGCCGAAGACCAACAGCCCCGCCTCGAACGCGTCCGCAAGACCATGACGCTCAGCTACGATTTGGGCGCTCGCGTTGCGATCGTCGAATTGCCGCGAATCCCGGATGATCTAAACGAAGAACCGTCGCCCCAACCGACAAGGGCCGGTGGATTGATCCTGGCGTCCGCACCGCTGGCCGCCAATCCCGCGACGGTGCTGCGCGAGTCCCTCGCGGACCTCGGCAAGTTCGGCGACCGGATCGGCGCGTCGTTGGCGCTGGAATTTGGCTTGGACGCCGCCGATCGAGTGGCCGCCTATCTTGCCCGATTCGATACGGGCGCCCTCGGCGTCGACTACGACCCGGCGAACATGTTCCTGAGCGGCTTTGACCCGATCCAGAGTCTGACCCCGCTCAGAGGCCGCATTTTGCACGTTCAAGCTCGCGACGCCCGCCGCTCGGGTGTGACCCGAACTGGGGCCGAAGTCGCCCTCGGCGCCGGCGACATCGATTGGATGACGTTGATCGCCGTGCTCGATTCGTTGGAATATCGCGGCTGGGTGTCGGTGAAGCGTGATTTGGGCGACGAGCGCTTGGCCGACGTGACCAACGGCGTCGCCTTCCTGCGCCGATTCATCCTGAGCGGCGAGGCAACGAGGTCTCTCTAGGCCATGTGGAGAGGGCCTTACGCCGCGGCCACGAAAAGAAACTAGCGGTTTCCTGCTTGGGAAACCGTAAGGGTGCAAGGGCGCAAGCCGGCGCGCGCCCAAATCGTGCGCCTTAGGAATGTTGATCAAGATAGTGATCATTTGTGCGCAAAAGGCCGGCACAACCGGCGCGCATCACGCCGGTTTCTGACGACGATTTGCCCGGTTTTGGGCGAAAACGGCGCTCATTCATCCCGCAACCGCGTCAATTTGCGAATTTCGGCCTCGTCGAGCGGTTTGGGAAAACTCTGTACGCTGCCGTCGAACATGGCGGCCAGGACGAGGTCGGGAGTCAATCCGAGTTTGGGAAACGGCTTATCCGGTCCGATTTCCAATTCGTCGGGTTTCGTCCACAGCACCGGCTCCTCCGCTTCGATGGCCATGATTGTGTTTGACGTTCCGCGCTGTGCCGTAATGTCCTCCAACGTTGTTTTCTGGCTCCAGGGTGTGTTCTTGCCAACAAAGATGCGATAGTGCGTCGTGTTCGGCGGGTTGTTTTTCTTGCCGCGAAACGGCTCGTACGTCTTCGGCATTCGATCGATGAGTTTGATGTTGTGCGGGCTGTCCCAGGGTTCGTCGAGGTGGAATTCGCGGAACAAAGTGTCTTGCTCGATGTACGGCAGAATCAGGACCCGCCAACTGAGGAGCGGCCTTCCATCTTTGTCGGTTACCGCCGCCGGCGGCAAGGCCTGATAGGCGCTCGCGTAGTTGTGGAGCGCCAAGGCGATTTGCTTCAGATTTCAAGTGTCTTTCATGCGCGCCGCGGCGGAGCGAATTTGCACGACGCCACGGCAAACGCCCGCCGTAAGTCCGATCACCAGCGTGAGCGCGATGCCGATTCTTGCCGCCCGAATCTGCGAGGCACGAGTCATGACTGGGCCTCCCGATGCGTTGAAGCCTGTATGTCGATTTGCGGCGCGGTCAATCGTCCTTCAGCACGATCATCTTGCGAATTCTGGCCTCGTCGAGAGGCTTTGGTAAGTTCTCAACATGCATGTCAAAGAAAGCGACGCGCATGTTCTCACGAAAGACGCCTCCGAGCGGCGGCAGTGGTTGATCGGGTGAATATTCCAACTCATCCGGTTTGGTCCAGGGCACCGGCTCGCCGGCTTCGACGAGCATCAGCGTGTTGCTCATGCCGCGTTTGAAGTCCTCCGGCTTCGCCTGTTCGCCAAACGGCGTATTCTTCCCGACGAAAACGCGATAGTAGGTCGTATATGGGGGATTACCCTTACCGCCGCGGAACGGAGCGAAGGTTTGGGGCATTCTCTCCAGGAGTTTGATGTTGTGCGGACTGTCCCACGGTTCGTCCAAATGGAATTCTCGAAACAAAGCATCCTGTTCCATGTACGGCAACATCAGCACGCGCCAACTCAGGAGCGGTTTTCCATGTTTGTCGGTTACCGCCGCCGGCGGTAGTTGGCCAGCGGTATCCAGGTAGTTAAGGACACTCGCAGCCAGTGCTTTGACGTTTCAGCCCGTCAGTTCGTATGCCGTCTGAATTTTTTGATAAGTCGGCCACACCACTCCAATCGCGCCCAAGGCGATGCCAAGCACCACGAATCGAACTTGCATTCGGCGAGTCATGCGGCGACCTCCCAAGTGAATTGGATTGCGTACAGTATATCCGAGTTGTTAGTGCAACACGAATCAAGAACAGCGATTCCAATCACCGCTTACCGTTCAATTGGCCTGCTTTTCTCCGGCGGTAGAAGATCCAGCCCGGTACGAAGTAGCAGGCACCGAGCGTGACGCCGTAGATGAGCATGGCTTCATCGCGAAAGTGAGTCATCAGCAGGGCGGCGGTGAAGAGGCTGGCGACGCCGAGATAGAACATGCCGGAAAGAATGCCGGCTTTGCACATGAACACCATACCAGCCAGCACGCCAATGATGGGAGCAAACTCCAGCACGGGGCGGCCAAGCAGCCATTCCAGCACCAAGACGCCGAATGTGCCCGATACGCCGGCGGCCCAGACGTGGGCGATTTGCCGCTCCACGAACGTGACCGGACCGATGCGCCGGCGCATGTGCCAGAAGATTCCGCCCCAAAGCATCACGCCGGCGCTCCACAGGGTCATGTAGGTGAGCCGGTTGGTGACGCCGACCTGTTGCAGGCCCCACGTGAGCAGGCACAGCAGGAATGTGAACAGGCTGTGCGCCATCCACAGTCCGCCCCAGTTTTCGAGAATGGTGATGTGATGCGTCGGGCGGAACAGGCGGCCGATCAGGTCGCGCAGTTCGCTCGGGCGGATCGACAGCGGCTCGCCGGCGAGGAAGGCCTCCAGATCTTTCGCCAAATGGGCGGCGGATTCATAGCGCGAATCGGGTGATTTTTGCAGGCACTTCAAGCAGATGATTTCGAGATCGCGATCGACTTTCGGATTGAGCAACCGCGGCGGGACCGGGTCTTGTTCGAGGACCATGAAGAGCGTATCGACGCGGCTGGCGGCTTGAAACGGCGGGCGGCCGGTGAGGCAGTTGTAAAGAATCGCGCCGAGGCTGTAAACATCGCTGGCCGGACCGATCGCGCCACGATTGCTGGCGGCTTGCTCCGGCGGCATGAAGCTGGGCGTGCCGACAATTGCACCGGTTTGCGTGAGGCTCTGTTGCGTGGACGCCAGTTGTTTCGCGAGGCCGAAGTCAGTGACCAGCGGGTCATTTAGCCCCCTGCTTGCCGGGGGAAACGCTGAGGTTTCCCCCGGCAAGCAGGGGGCTAAATGCAGGAGGATGTTGCCCGGTTTCAGGTCGCGGTGGATGACGCCGTTTTGATGAGCATGATGAACGGCGTGTGCGACGGTGGCGACGAGTTGGGCGGCGTCGCGCGGCGGCATCGGGCCTTCGGCCAAAAGATGGGCGAGCGACAGGCCTTCGATGAAAGGCATGGTGAAGTAATCGCGGCCGTCGCTTTCGCCGACGTCGAAGACCGCGACGATGTTCGGGTGCTTCAATAAGGCAGCGGCCTTGGCTTCGGCGCGAATTCGGGCCCGCTCATCAGATGAGGCCACGTCGCCGTGAAGGAGCATTTTCAGGGCCACGACGCGGTTCAGGCTCTTCTGTCGGGCCTTGTAGACCACGCCCATGCCGCCGCGGCCGAGTTCTTCGAGCAAATCGTAATCGCCAAAGGCGCGCGGCAATGTTCCGCTCGGCGGATCGACGGGCGGGTTGGGCGGAAGCGTTTCGGCCAATTCCGATGGTCGCGCGCAGACTTGCGCGACTTGGGCGATGGCCCAAAGCTGACGAAGTTCGTCGGCGAGATCGGGATGGCGGTTGGCGACTTGTTCAACGTCCGGCGCCCGGCCCCGGCGGTTCTCTTCGCTGAGGTCGTTCAGAATCGCAGCCAGGCGTTCGTCGCGACCCAACATCAATGAACCACCAATTCCCAATGAACCACCAATGAACCACCAACCATTCTATTTCAATTGGTGGTTCATTGGGATTTGGTCATTGCGGAGCAAACGCGTCTTTAAGGCGGCGCAACGCGCGAAGATGGCGCATCGATGCGGCGGCTTCGGTCAGGTCCAGCGCGGCGGCGATTTCCTGGTTCGACAATTGCTCGTAATAGCGCATCAGGATGATCTCGCGATCGGTCTCATCGAGTTCCGTCAGCACGCTTTGCAATTTTTGCTGCAATTCCTTCTGAATCGCGGCGCTGGCCGGAGTGAGTTCCTGATCGACGAGTTGGGCGACGAGTTGAATCGAGGACGCGTCATCGAGCGCAGGGCCTGCGGCTTGTTCGCGATCGAGGCTCCGGCGAGCAGCGCCCTGGTGCCGGCGATGCGTGTCGATGATGCGGTCCTTGGCCATGTGGCGCAACCAAAGATGAAACGGCATCTTCGGATCGCTCAGATATTCCTGAATGCGGCGATGGGCGTCAAACAGGACTTTTTGGACGATGTCGCTGGCGTCTTCGCGGCGGGCAAGCTGCCGGTCGAGCCGTAAGTCGACGGTACGTTTGAGCGGGTCGCGGCATTGAGCCAGCAAATCGTCGAGCGCTGCCGCGTCGCCGGCTTTGGCCCGATTCAGCAATTTCTGTACTTGCTGCGCGTCCGGCCACATAGGTGAATCCAAAGTGAGAGGACTGGGGAATTGTATCAGAAGTCAGAAGTCAGGCTTCCTGACCTCTGACTTCTGACCTCTGACCTCTGACTTCTGACCTCTGGTCCAATCATCGATTGAAGAAGTACGTGAAGCCGAACGTGCCGCCGATCATATTGAATCCGGGGCGGGATACCGGTACTTCTTCGTTGTTTCTGCCGCCTTGAACCGGGTAGGAAATCCGGTAGAAGTTGGTTTCCGAGGTAAAGGCCAGCCGCCGGGTCAGGAAGAAATGTCCGCCCACGCCCGCTTGGGTCATGAAATTGAATGCGGACGTCGTCGGGCTGTCCGGATTCAAGTAGGCGTCGGAATAAGAGCCGCCGAAGCCGGCTTGGATGTAGCTGACCATCCGGTGGCCCAGCCACGACAGGTTGTAGCGGAGAATGCCGGAGCCGCCGATGACGTTGGTGCCGATGCCCCGCGTCACCGGTAAACAATCGAATTCGGCGAGCGCTTCGAGGCTGCCGCGGAGGAACCGGCGCTCGCCGTTGGGCTCATTGAGCACCATGCCGAGACGCACGAACTGCGGCAGGAAAAAGGTCTCGCGGGTCGAGGTCACGAAAATGGGGCTGCGGAAGAAGCCGGTGAGGTACTCCACCTCGAGGGCGCCGCGGCCGAACAGCTCAATGGTCGGCCAGGGTTGGCGCGGAATCTGCAACAGGCGGCGCAGCAAGCCCTGTTGCTGCTCTGGCTCAACGGGCATTGCCGCCTCGGCCGGCGAGGGGGCGGGATCGGCGACGGCGTTCTGGGCCCAGGACACTTCGCCGGCGTGATTGGCCTGCGTTCCGCCCTGTGGACGGGCGGGGAGAACAACCGGGGCCGGATCGTGGAGCAAGGCCCGTTGGCCCGAGCCCATTTCCGCTTGTGCCCGGACCGCGCAGGGAACGATCAGCAATATCGCCGGTAACCAGATGGTTGCGAACCGTCCGTGCATGAGCGAGTCTCCCGTTCGGCTTTAGCGGTTCCGATTGAAGAAGTAGGTCCCGGCGTGCCGCCAAGGATGTTGAAGTCGGGGTTGCCCGCGACCGCCTGGTTGGGGAACGAAATCCGGTAGGTTGAGGCTCTGACAAAAGGGCGGGCCTCGACGACTCGGCCCGCCCTACAGCTATGCGCGACCTAGTTCCGACAGCAGTCCTTGCCGAAGAAGTACGTGAGGCCAATCGTGCCGCCGAGGATATTGAAGCCCGGGTGGGTCACCGCTGCGCCATTGGGGGCCTGCACCTGGTTCGGGAACGAGATCCGGTAGAAGCTGGTTTCACCCGTCAGGGCGAGCCGTTTGGTGAGGAAGAAGTGGCTGCCCACTGCGACTTGGGTCATGAAATTGAACGCCGAAGACGTCGGGCTGATCGGGTTCAAATAAGCGTCAGAATAGACGCCGCCGAAGCCGCCCTGGACATAGGAAACCATGCGGCGTTCGAGCCACGACAGGTTGTAGCGGAGGATGCCCGAACCACCGATCACCAGGCTTCCGACGCCGTAGGTAATGGGGATGCAATCGAATTCGGCGAGGGCCTCGAAGCTGCCGCGGAGCCAGCGCCGTTCCGGGTTGGGCGCATTGAGCACCATGCCGACGCGGAGCAACTGCGGG
>JBGQCZ010000230.1:0-7684 GCA_041495645.1 Gemmataceae bacterium
AATCTCACCGACCGAAACTCAGTGAAACCAGACTACCCCATCTCCTGTAGCCGCAGGCTTTATCCTGCGAGGAGCCCCTCCGCGCAGGCTAAATCCTGCGGCTACAGGAGCCCCCCCGCGCAGGCTAAAGCCTGCGGCTACAGGTCGAGGGCTTGCGGTCCGACCGAGGAATCGCGGCCACAAGCCGGAGCGATGTTTGCGACGTGCAAGCAAAGCAAACGGGAGCAAGACGAGATACAATGCGTCGAGGATGTGCTGCATGGGATTCCGTTCCCGCAAAGCCGCAAGCGGCTAATCCCGGCGGCTCAGCTATGTCCGGCGACCCGCATATGGCAGTTCTTGTACTTCTTGCCGCTGCCGCACGGGCATGGGTCGTTGCGGCCGACCTTCGCGGTCTTGTTGCGAATCGGTTCCTTCTTCTTTTCGGAGGCCGCGTTCGTGGAAGTCTGTTCTTGAGCGTAGGTCGATCCGGCCGAATAGGTCTCGTGAACCGCGGCGCCGATCGACCAGATCGATTCCTGGAACCCTTCCGCTTCCTCCATGCGAAAGATCGAATCGGTGATGCGATCTTCCAGCGTGTCCTTCATCAGGTCGAATTCCTTCATGCCTTCGCGCTTGTAGACAATCTTTGGGTCTTCCTGGGCGATGCCGCGCAGGCCGACGGTCGAGCGCAGGTGATCCATCGTGAGCAAGTGGCTCTTCCAGGCGCTGTCGAGTTGGCTCAGGACCAGGCTGCGTTCCATCGAGCGCATTTCCGGGCGATATTTGACGTCGAAAGCATTCCACATGACCTGCCGGGCACGCTCACGCGATACGCCGGTCAGATGCGGCGTGTCGATTTCGAACTTCAAGTTTTCCTTTGCCCAATTCGCCAAATCCCGGGCGTCGTCCGCTTCGGAGACCCGAGCGCCTTCGAACGCCTCATTGATTTGGCCATCAATTTCCGTGTGGCCGGCGGCGGGATAAGCTTTGCGGCACATCTCGATCAACCGGTCGTAAAGCCGATTGCGCGATTGCGTCAAAAAGTCTTCTTCGGTGAGTCCTTCGGCCAATTGTCCGAAGCGCATCTTGGCCCACATGAAAAGGCCGCCGCGGTTGTATTTCTGGCCCCCGGCCGCCGCTGCCTTCTCCGACATATAGTTGGCCATCGCCACCTGAATGGGGAATTCGACCTCTTTCTGCCGGTAGGCCTCCATCACTTTAGCGTGCAGAATCTCCTTGATCTCGGCGGCAGTCTTGCCCGTGACCTCCTCGGGCGTCACTTTCAGGGCGAACTTCTTTTTCAGCCAATCGCAAATGGAGCGGATGCCCCATTCCTCGGCAAGGAACTTGGCGCCGTCCTGCAGGTCGATGGACTGAATGGCGGCGACGGCTTTTTCCATGAAGAATTGCGACACGCCGTCGCGGCCCATTTGCCGCATCTCGCGGTCGGTGATCTTGACGCCGTAGCGAGCGCTGCCGCGACGAGCCAGTTCCTGCCACTTCCATTCCTTCGGGTCTTCCTCTTCGGGCAGACACTCGTCGAGCGCCTCCTGAATGAACGACGGGGCAGCCCGCTGAGCCTTCTCGCGAGCCTGTTTTTCAGCTTCGTCGAACGTGGACCGGCGGAAGTCGTTCGCCTCGAAGTCGATCCCAAAGCGGAGGCTGACAAATTCGGCGAAGCTGGCCGGGCCGTATTCGTCATCGAGGTATTCGTCGACGCCCTCGTCGATTTGCCTGTCGATCATGTCGAGGAGGGCGGTCTTGCAGTTCAGGCCGTCCAAAATCTGCTGTCGCCGGCCGTAAATTTGCTTGCGCTGAACGTCCATCACTTCGTCGTATTCGAGCAGGTTCTTACGGATGTCGAAGTTTCGCTCCTCGACCTTCTTCTGTGCAGCTTCGACCCGGCGCGACACCATCCGGCTTTCGATCGCTTCGCCTTCCTGCATGCCCAAACGCGTGAGGATGTTTTTGACCCACTCGCCCGCGAAGATGCGCATCAGATCGTCTTC
This sequence comes from Gemmataceae bacterium, assembly GCA_041495645.1. Lineage (GTDB taxonomy): Bacteria > Planctomycetota > Planctomycetia > Gemmatales > Gemmataceae > JBGQCZ01. The sequence continues at coordinate 1,992 of JBGQCZ010000230.1, forward strand.
GAGCGACAGGTAGAAGCGCGAACTGCCGGGATCACCCTGGCGGCCGGCGCGGCCGCGCAACTGATTGTCGATGCGGCGGCTCTCATGCCGTTCGGTGCCGACGATGTGCAATCCGCCCATCTGGGCCACCTTGCGGCCCTCTTCCTTCATCTTGTCCTTGGCCTCGATCTCCGCGACGGTCTGGTGCCACACATCGTTGGGTACGTCGAGGCGCGTCGGATATTTGTCCTTCAAACGGGCCCAGGCGAGAGTTTCCGGGTTGCCGCCGAGGATGATGTCGGTGCCGCGGCCGGCCATGTTTGTCGAAATGGTCACGGACCCGATGCGCCCCGCCTGCGCGACGATTTCCGACTCGCGTTGCACGAGTTCCGGCCGGGCATTCAGCAATTCGTGTTTCACGCCTTTGCGACGCAGGAGGTTTGACAGTTTTTCCGATTTTGAAACGTCGGTGGTGCCGATCAGGACGGGCCGGCCGGACTTGTTCGTTTCCGAAATCTCATTGACCACGGCATCCCATTTCTCGCCTTCCGTCCGGTAAATCAAGTCCGCGCTGTTGAGCCGGATCAAGGGCTTGTTGGTGGGAATCGCCACGACGTTGAGCTTGTAGATTTTCCAGAACTCGTTGGCTTCGGTCATGGCCGTGCCGGTCATGCCCGCGAGCTTTTTGTAAAGCTTGAAAAAGTTTTGCAGCGTGATCGTCGCGAGCGTTTGCGTTTCCTGTTTGATCTTCACGCCGTCGGTGACGTGTTTAGCTTCGACCGCCTGATGCAGACCGTCCGACCATTGGCGGCCGAACATGGGCCGGCCAGTAAATTCATCGATGATGATGATCGCGAGATCGTTCGAGTCCGGATCGGCCATGATCATGTAGTTGCGATCGCGCTTGTAAAGATGCTGGGCCTTGAGGGAGTTGTCGATGAGGTGCGGCCATTCCATGTTGCCGGCGGTGTAGAAACTTTCCACGCTGGCCAATTCCTCGGCCTTGCGCACACCCTCGTCGGTCAGATGGCAGGTGTGTTCCTTTTCCTTGACCTCGTAATACGGCCCTTCGCCGCGATGCTGCAACTCCGTGAGGCGCACGGAAATTTCATTCGACTTGCCGTAGCGTTTGATATCGCTGAAAGCCGGGCCGCTAATGATGAGCGGGGTGCGTGCTTCGTCGATGAGGATGTTGTCGACTTCGTCGATGATGGCGAAATTGAGCGGGACGCGCTGGACCTGCTGGCCCCACGGCGGAAACATCGGATCGCCGCGGCGCGCCGGCTTCATGTTGTCGCGCAAGTAATCGAAGCCGAATTCGCTGTTGGTGCCATAAGTGATGTCGCAATCGTAAGCTTTGCGCCGTACTTCCGGCTCCATGTCCGACTGAATGTAGCCGGCGGTGACGCCGAGGGCGTTGTAGATCGGCAACATCCATTCGCAATCGCGGCGGGCGAGATAATCGTTGACCGTGATGACGGCCACGCCCTTTTGCTCAAGGGCGTTGAGATATGCGGGCAGCGTGGCGACGAGGGTCTTGCCTTCACCAGTGACCATCTCGGCGATGTTGCCGCGATGCAGGACGATGCCGCCAATGATCTGCACGTCGAAGTGCCGCATGTTCTTGTTGCGGCGAGCCGCTTCGCGGCAAGCGGCGAACGCCTCGGGAAGCAGGTCTTCAAGCGTCTCGCCCTTGGCGAGCCGTTCGCGGAATTTCGGCGTGAGTTCCTTGAGGTCCGAGTCTGAAAGCTCGAGCATCCTGGGTTCGAGTTCATTGACTCGAGCCAGTAGCGAGCCGGGAATGATCCGATACGGATTCTGCAGGTCTTTGGTACGAATCAGGCCGAGTTGCCGAACGATGCGCTCGTTGCTCGAACCCATCAGGCGCGTCAGGATCGAGACGGTTTTTTCGGAGAAGGCATTGAAGGCGTCGCCTATCTTCTCCAAAATCCCGACGCCGACGTCCATGGTGGTTTCCGTCGCCATCGTCCTTTCGCCTCCGCTGTCAAAGAAACTTCCTATTTTCCCAACAGCCAGTCTAGATAGGCTGGCAAAACCGGTCAATACAGAGTGATCTTGCCAATCCTTGAGGGTTGGCAGTTGTAGAATCTTTTTTTCCCTGGACATTTTTGGACATTTTCGGACATGTCACCCGAGTTGCGCACAGTCCCCGCGGCGGCTCATGTCCAGCCGCCTGTTTCAAAACGCACCGACTACGGGCATTGTAGTGGATAAATGTATAATATCAAGGCCCTCCAATCTCGACACCCTGAAACGGACGGTTGCCAACTTCAATCTCGCCCTGAACAATGACCCTATGACCACCATGCTTTCCTGTCCTTATTGCAACTCCCAGGTGCCGGCCGTCGATGCCCCGAAATCCGGCCGCATGCCCTGTCCCCGGTGCGGGGAGTCTTTCGTCGTAGGCAAGTCGGACTTGCCCGCCGAATCTCAAGTCTCCACTAGCGAAGGAGACGGGAGAGCGGAGCTTTTGACACCGGCGACCAAGCGCCGTAATCGCGGCATCGCGCTGCTTGTATTGGCGGGGATGCTGGTTTTGGCCATCGCCGCGACGCTGTTCATGCTGGATACCCGCTCGAAACGTGGCCTCCGCAAGCTCGCCGAGCATCCCGCTCTGGGTTACTTACCCGACGACACGGACGCCATCATCGCCGTTAATGTGCCGATGGCGGAGCAGTCCAAGGAAGGCCGTGACATGATCGACCGCCTTGGACTCGGCGAGGGCGGAATGCTGAATCTCGAAAAGATCACAGGTTTGAAACTCGACCAGATCGAAGACGCGATGGTGGGTCTGCACATGGCCGAAAAGCCGCTCGTGCCGGATTTTTGCGTTGTGGTTCGGACCCGCGGGGCCTACGACGCGGGTGAACTTCGCAACAGGCTCGGCTCGAAGGCCTCCAAGAAAGATGGCGAACGCGCCTACAACGTCGTTCAACCGCCGGGGTTGCCGTTGGAGTTTTCATTGTGGTGCCCCTCGTCACGCACGTTTGTATTGTGCTATCCACCGGATCGGTTGGTAAAAACGCCCGTCGAGCCAAACGTCGAGATCGATCGGTTCGCTCCATCCATCGCCGACTTGCTCCGTTATCGCTCCGACCGCGATACGTTTTTCTGGATTGTCGCCCATGCAGAGGACTGGAATAAGACGTCGTTGCCGGCCTTGCGGGCGCTGAAACTGCTGCCGTTTACCGAGAACGACATGAAAACGGTGAATCAGGTGCGCACGTTCGGACTTGGCCTGCGGGTTGACAAAGGCGTGATTTCCTCACGTAATCGACCGGCACGCATCACCGAGGAAGTGAAGCCCGGCCCCAAGGGCATCGCCATGGACTTGGTCGTCATTACGGCCGGCGGAACCGACATGCCCGCCGTGCGCGAATCGCTCGAAAGCTGGATCGAACGGCAAAAACTCGACGTGCGCGACACTAACCTAGATCAGAATCGCTACACCTTGAGCGTGATCGGCACGCCGGAGGAATGGGAACGAGCGCTAAAGGCGTTGATGGATCGGGTGCCGAAGAAATAAGCCGCCCGAATCAAGCCGCTTGCGGCTTCGCGCCCACGGCACCTCTTGTTTCGATCATGGACTTGCTTCCGGTCGCGGTGTGACTTGTTGGGCCGCCTCCATTTCGTCTCCAGCAGTTTCGGGAACATGTACCGTTGGTAGTGACCGCATGCCGGGCACGGCACTGGATCAAAATCGTTCTCCAGCATCGAAACCAGAGTTTCCTTAGCGGCAGAACTGGCATGATTTGCGGCACCGTCGTTGTTCAGCATATACATGCTCGTGCCGGTGCCTGAACCCTCTCGTTCGATTTGATAGACGTATTCAATGGAGCAGTTCTCGCATGGCACAAACTTCAGGACTGTGCCGTGCGACGTCGCTGTGTACTGCGTCCAAAAAAATTGGAATCGGGATCATGGTGAGACTCCCGTCTTAGTGCCGATGCCAGGGGCATTGCAGCAATCTCGAACTGCCGCAAACTGCCCGGTCACGCCTTTAACATCTCATCGTGCCGCATCCCGCTCGGCGGCAGATCGGCCTTCCGCGCATTTGCCAGCGCCGTTTTTGCTCCCGCGTGCTGCTCGGCGTCGTTGTCTTCCCATTCGATGCTCACGGCGCCGTCGAAGCCGACGCGGTTGAGTTCGATGAAGGTTTCTTCGAGCGAGTTGGCATCGCGTTGGGTGCCGGCGGTGACGAAATTCCAGCCATTCGCCCAATGGCCCATCGGCCGATGCCCGCCCAGGCGGCCAGCCCGGCAATGTTCACGAGCCACCCACACTCCTTTCACGTGAGCGCAGTGGATGTATTCCTTGAACTCGCGGATGAACTGAATCACGCACACGTTTTGCCATTCGAGGTGCGAGCCGTCGAGATTGAAGCCGACAGTTCCCGAGTAACCAGCCTTGATCATGTAATTGATGTAATCGCCGGCACTTTCGAGATCGCCCATCGCGCGTTCGCTCGGATGGCATTCGAGATCGAAGGTCACACCGAGTTGCTTGCACAAATCGAGGAACGGCTTGAAGCGTTCGACCAGCAGTTCCAGGCTCACGTCGCGCACGTCGGGAATCTTGTGACCCGCGATTGAACCCGGCAGCGGCGGAAACAGGAACCAATGGCTCCAGCAATGGGCCGGCGAACCTACGAATCCGGGCAGCGCGACCTTGCGATTCTGCAGTTTGCCCAAGTGATGCGCGAAGCGGGCGCATGCAAGCAGATCGCGCAGGGCTTGCTCCTGAACCAGCTTCCCGACATGGTCCGGCACATAGTACGGATCGGTCCGCGGCGGATTGTTACCCTTGGCCCGCCATTCGCCGTAAGCCTTGACCGCGTCACCGCCGACAAATTGCAGCGTCTTCGCGCTCGGCTCATCGCCCAACGCTTGGCCTTGCAAGTGCGTGGCGACGGTGAAAATCTCCAGCCCATGCTTCTTGGCCAGATCGACGCGCTGTTTCGCGTAAGCGGCCGCCCCGGCATCCGAGTCGCATTGCCGCAAGTCGAGTTCCCAGCTCGCCTCCTCCCAGCCGTCGAACCCCGAATCGGCGATGAACTTGATCCACTGAGCTTCCGGCACGCCGCCGAACTGCCCGCGAACCAGGCCGATCTGATGGAAGGAACTTTTGCCGTTGCGATGGGGGACGGTCTGCTTGAAGCCCATGAGAGGAATCCTCGTGGTTGCGAATCCGGGATGCAATTGACGATGGAGGAGACAATAAAGCGCCAGAGGACTAGCGTCAAAGGATTTCGCCCCTTGTAATTCAACAATGATCGATTACGCTGGCGGCGAGAACCCCCGGTCCGGAGACCGAAGCCATGCCCAAAATAAACGAACCGCCCGCACGGAAAATGCTCGGGTATTTCAGCCATCTCGAGTCGTTGCTGGTTTGGTTGGTCGCATATCCGGTATTTCCGCTGCAATTGCTGTTGTTCTGGCTGATTTCGTGGGGCGGATTCGGCAAAGGGCTCGGCCTGGACGATCTCCTGTGGAACGATGCCCCTGGCTCGCAGTTCCTCGGCGGAATATTCGTCGGCCTGCTCTTCGGCGAAATCCTGTTCCTTCGCTATCTCCTGGACCGCGATCGCGATTTGCTTCCCGTTCTTCCGTGGTCGCTGTTCGGCAATTCGGACCCGACGGTACGCGCTCTCGGGCGCTTCATGCTCCTGTTTTGGCCGGTGACCCTTGCAATAC
>JBGQCZ010000231.1:0-7622 GCA_041495645.1 Gemmataceae bacterium
AGCCATTCAGCGCGAATTGTCGCTGGCGAATTTGCCCGAGCCACCCGACGTGGCCGACGCGCTCGCCGTGGCCTTGTGCGAATATCATGTGGGCGGACGATTCAGGAACGATCAATGATAACGCGAATCACCGGCGCCATCGTCCGCGTGCTCGACGACGAAATCCGCCTGCAAGTGGGCGCCTTCGAATACCAGTTGCTGGTCCCCGAGTGTGTGCGCCGGCAATTGCAAACCAAGACCGGGGAAATCACGCTCTACACCAGCGAGTATCTGGAAGGCAGCCAGATGACCAACCGAATGGTACCGCGGTTGATTGGCTTCACCAGCGAGGCCGAGTTGGAGTTTTTCGATCTATTCTGCACGGTGGAAAAGATCGGCGTAAAGAAAGCCCTGAAAGCGTTGGCCCGGCCCGTTAAGGAAATCGCGGATGCGATCCATCGGCAGGATGCGAAATGGCTGACGACGTTGCCGGGCATCGGCGGATCGACCTCCGAGCAGATCGTCGCGACGCTGCGAAAGAAAGTAACGCGTTTCGCGTTGATGCCGGGCGGCGAGGCGATGGCAACGCCAACGGCCGCGGAGGTGGTGAAAGGCGACTTACTTGCGGACGCATACAACGCACTGGTCAGCGTGGGCCACACCCCCGCCGACGCCCGCGACATGCTCGACAAGGCGACGGCATCCGGCAAAACCTTTGCATCAGTCGAGGATATACTGATGCTGATCTACCAGAAGCGGTGAGGATTCTCGATGCCCCGAGAAGCGATCGTGCAGGGTGGCGGCGGTGAGGAGCGGCAGCGCGATACGGCGCTGCGGCCCAAACTTCTGCGCGAAGTGATCGGGCAGAAGGCCGTTGCTCAGCGCTTGCAAATCGCCGTCAATGCCGCCCGCAAGCTCAAGGAACCGCTCTCTCACATACTCTTCGACGGCCCGCCTGGACTCGGCAAAACGACCTTCGCCACTGTCCTGCCCAATGAACTGGGCACTTCCATTCAAATGACCAGCGGGCCGGCGTTGTCCAAGCCTGCTGATTTGCTGCCGTTCCTCACCAACGTCGAGGAAGGCGCCGTCTTGTTCATCGACGAAATACACCGCCTCCCGCGAGTGGTCGAGGAGTTTCTGTATCCGGCGATGGAAGATTTCCGCATCGACATCGTGCTTGGCGAGGGCGTGAATGCTCGGACCATCTCCATGAACTTGAAGCGGTTTACGTTAATCGGCGCGACCACGCGCAGCGGCATGCTCTCCAGCCCGATGCGCGACCGGTTCAAGATGCACGAGCATTTGGAGTTTTATTCCGTGGACGAATTGGCGACCATTTTGCGAATCAACGCCAAAAAGCTCGACACGGAACTCGAAGACATCGCGGCTCTTGAACTGGCACAACGCAGCCGCGGTACCCCGCGCATCGCCAACTCGAGGTTGTGGTGGGCCCGGAATTTCGCCGCCAGCGAAGCCGACGGCAAGATCACTCTCGCTGTCGCCCGCGCCGCGTTGGATATGGCCGAGGTCGATCGCGAGGGGCTCGATAAGCAGGATCGCCGCTACCTGGAAACACTCGTCGGCGTGTTCGACGGCGGACCGACAGGAGTCGAAGCCATAGCGGCCACGATGAATTTGCCCGCCGATACACTCAGCGACGAGATCGAGCCGTACCTGCTGCGCGAACAATTCATCGTGCGCACTTCGCGCGGCCGAATGGCCACGCCAAAGTCATTCAATTTGCTCGGGAAAGCGCCACCGCCGAATCCAAACGGCCCGACGCTCTTTCAATAACCGCGACCGTCGGCAAACGAACAGGCCCGGCGGTTCGCAACCGCTGGGCCCGCCGAGTTGACTGATCACGAACGTTAGATCAACCGACGAACACGCCACCTTGGAACGCCACGTCGATCAATCCGATATCGAACAGTCTCGAAAGATTCGTTCCTTTTAGTGCCAGCACTCGCGGTTGCGCGCCGACCGAAGTGGAGTACTTCCCGCTCGTGACGATCAAGTCCGCCTTGCCGTCGCCATCGAGATCGTCCGCCGCCACGCGCACTCCGCCGCGATAGCCGGCGAAGGCCACGAATTCCTTCATCACCGCGTTGGTGGCGCCGTTATAGACCCGCACGCGCGAATCGTAGTAGAGGGACGCATTCGTGCCGACAATGACGTCGGCACGGCGATCGCCGTCGATGTCGCCCGCGGCCACGAACACGCCGCCGTTGAAGGTAGTCGGGAAGGCGGCCGCTATCGTTCGGAACGCAGCGCCGGCGAGATTGGCGCCGCTCTGAATGACGACTTTGGAACCAGTGGTCGCCTGACCCGCGATTAGGTCGGGAATGCGATCGCCGGTCACGTCGCCAATGGCGATCGTGATGCCGCCGGCGTAGCTGCCCAGCGGTGTAATCCGCGCCAATTCCAATCCGGTCTTGCCATTGATTACTTCAACCGGTGCAGCGCCCTTGGCCGGGGCGACCACCACGTCAGCAAAGCCGTCCCGATTGATGTCGCCGACCGCCAGGTTCACGCCGTTGGTAAACGTCGCAGCGTAGGCCTTGCCCAACTGTTGCGTGTATTGCGTGCTCAACGCCGTCAATTCGAGACCGGTCGATCCGTCGTACACCTTGATGGTCGACACCATGCCAGCTCCGTTGCCGACGATGATATCTTCGACCTTGTCGCCATTGACATCTCCGGTCGCCACGCGTGCGCCGCCCAGGAATGTCTTGCCGAACGGGGACAGCGTGTACTGTAGGCTGCCCGCCGGATCAAACACTTTGACAAGCGCCGCCTTACCGGCGTCGGAGCCGGTCGCGACCAGCGACTTGGTAATAATCCCGCCATTCCCGCCGGCAATGTCCGACACGAATACGTCGGTCAGGTACTTCTGGCTGAACGCGCCGTCCTTGTCTTCGATGCGGGCAGCGGCCGTATAGATGCCAGGGAACCCGTATACGTGTTGCGCCGACGAAGACGTCGAGCCGACCAGGTCCCAGGCGCCGTTGTTGTCGAAGTCGTAGTCGTACTTCAAACCGGCCGCCAGGTCCGCCGCGGCGTCGCTGGGATTCACGAAGCTGATGGTGACCGCCTCCGTAGATTTCTTCGGACCGTCATTGGTCAGCGAACTCGCGAACGGGGCCGCGTTCTGCACGAAGATTCTCACGGGCGAAGCATCCACCGTGCCGCCGTCGTCGTCGCGAACGGATAGGAATGCGTCGTAAGTGCCTTGATCGTCCGGCGTGAAACTAATGCCTCCGTTCGTTCCGTTGGCGAAAAACACGCCATTCTTATTCACCACCCACACGTAAGAGAACGTGTCCAAGGGACTGGGGTCGGTAACCTTCGAACCCAACGCGATGGTCTTTCCTTCACTCTGCGCGCCACCGGGTGCGCCGATGATCACGGCCGTGGGAGGTAGGTTGTCTACCCGCACGTCGATCCCGTCGTTGAAAGTGAAGCCTTTGCCGCTCACAACCTTCGTCTTTATGCTGTAAACGCCGGTGCCGGGAGCATTGTCCAAATAGGTGTGGTTCGCCGCATAAACGAATACTCCCGCCGAGAGGAACACAGACTGAGCCGTCTTATCGCCCCAATCGATCGTGACGACGTGCGTCTGGAACTGTCCGGCCGGGTCGGAGAACGTGCCTTGAAGGTTGGTCGGATGATTCTCGTCCACGGGGTTCGGGGTGGCGGTCAGAGTGGAGCTGCCGCCGCCGCCGCCGCCACCGCCGCCTGTCAACCCGGTGTCGAAATGGGCTACGCCCGTGGCCCAATTGTCGGACGAGCGATTATCGGCGAACTCGTTCGTGGCCCAGAATGAACCGTCGACTGGATCGACGGTCACGCTCGAGTAATCGCCGAGCCGGAACGGATCGCCGTCGAACGCGTTATAAGCCGCTTGACCCGCAATCCCCAGGACCGCCGTCTGCATCGTGCCGGCCGGATCGCCTGGGTTTTGTCCCGTCACGTAGAAGGATAAGAACTCGGTGGCAGACGACTGCATGTAGGTTGCGCCGATCGCACCCAATGGGTTAATGGCGACGGTCCCGTGCATCGCGCCGATGCCGGCGCCCGGATGGATGACTCCTTGTTGGGTTACCGTCGGAGTGCTCGCACTGGTGTTGAGCTCGTACCAGCTGACACCCGGCACGCCGCCCGCGTCGACGTCGTGCGACACGACCAACCGATTGCCGCGCCAATCCGAGGCACGCATGCGCGCGTCGTCCCGCTCATTGACGCTGGTGCCGCCCGGTTGCGGAGACGTCGGCGGCGCCGCGTAGGAATTCACGGTGACGGTGCTATCGGTGTAGTTCGGATTGGCGGACAAGACGTTGGTCATCTTAACGACGTCGATGGAACTGCCGCTATTGTTGTTTGCATAAACGAAATACATCGGGTCGCCCGGCGCGGCCTCGTGCATGATCGTCGCCGTCATGGTGAATAATCCCAAGCCGGGTATTGTCTTGAATTCCGTGTGGGTCGCCGAGTTTTGGTCGAGATAAGTGCTCTTGTCGATCGTCAGAATCTGCACATCCTCGAATCCACCGCTAAAGCCGAACTGGTTGAACGAAATCACCCAGGCATCGGCGTTGTAGCCGATGCGGGGAAAATCGGCCCAGGTGGCCGTACCGTTGAGGGTCGCCGTGACGTCGATGTTCTGCTTCTCGGTCCAGTCGCTCGTCAGGTTGGACGGCGAGGCGTTGTTGGAAACGGCGATGCAGTAATTCGAGGTTGAAGAACCATCGGTCACGTCGAAGAAAATCACGAAGCGCTGCGCATACTCATCGAAAATAACGTAGGGGTCATAACTGCCGGAGACGTTGAAGAAATTGTCGCCGGTGTCCGACGCCAACATCTTTCCAGACCTGTCGAAGATCGCGATCGACGAGTTAACGGTCTCGACCACGCGATCCGGTCCAGCCGCCCCGTTCACGTCGGGAGGAATGCCGTCATTCCCGGGATCACCCATCTTGAGCCCGTTGAACGTCCCGGTTAAACTCACCGTCGGCGTGCACCGGGTTTCAAGGTGCTCCAAGCCGAGACGGACGTAGCCATCGAAGCGGTTTTTTTTGTTCGAACGCGAACCCCCTCGGGGTTTCCACCAATTGCGCATGGCCAAATCCTTTCACGGTTGATAAACAAGTCGAGTTATGGGCCATCCGCCCGAGGACAGCATAGAAAAGTCAATCCTATTATTCCAATCATTCTGATCGCCCCGATAGCCATAAGCAAGGGCACTCGGGCGCACTTAACAAGAATTCCCAACAAGGCGCGTCCGCGTCGAGTATTTTGAGGTGCTTGGCCCCGAATTCCTTCCTGGCTCGCCCTCATAATCCGAACTGCGAGTCTGGGAAACTATTTTCCCATTTGATTTGACGAGAGTGCTGCCGCTCAAGTTCCACTCCCCGAACAAACTGCCATGCCTTAAAAACGAATTCTTCCATAAAAGTTTGCGCTGCCAGTTTTGCCGCCTGGATCGTCATTCCTTTCAGAAATCGCGGAAACGCGATCGCGGGGGCTTTTCCGTTTTCGTCAACCTTTCTGCCTGCTCGGACAATCCGAAGCAGTTGACAGGACTCTCGGCATGGTCGATCATATAAAGGCCATTAGACCAGTTTGCCCGCTCGAGGGCCGCACATGACCCGCGCCAACCCGCTCCGTCGCGCCTTTACGTTGATCGAATTGTTGGTCGTGATCGCGATCATCGCGATCTTGCTGGGCTTGCTGCTGCCGGCCGTTCAGAAAATTCGCGAGGCGGCGGCACGCACTAAATGCCAGAACAACTTAAAGCAAATCGGCCTTGCTCTGCACAACTATCACGGCGCATACAACTACTTCCCGGCCGGGTACCTTTACGCAGGTGATCCAGCGTATCCGGCTGGTCTTCGGTTCGATCGCGGCGCCGGCGGCGGCGCGTTCATTTTCCCGTCGCGGCCGGGCTGGGGCTGGGCCGCACTCCTACTGCCGTTCGTCGAGCAAGATAATCTCTATCGGCAGATCGATTGGCAGCTGGCCGTTGAATCCCCCCTATTCGATAGCGTGCGTACTTCGTTGCTCAGCGTTTACATTTGTCCTTCCGATCGCGAAATCGGCATTTTCGCACCCATCTCTTGGCAGAAGGCCCCGTTGCCGAATTGCGCGACCAACAGCTATGCCGCGTGTCATGGTTCGTTAACCTTATTGGAGTTGCAACCGGATCTCGGCAACGGCGTGTTCGCTCGAAACAGCCGCGTCCGCTTCGGTGACGTCACCGACGGAACCAGCAACACGTTGGCGGTCGGCGAACGGGGCGCCTTTTTTACGCAAACGCCGTGGGCTGGCGTCGAGACCGACGGGACAACTCGCACCACGCCCGACGCACCAACGTACTATTCGGTCGTCAAGAACACGGCGACCATGGTGATGGCCCGCATCGGCACGAAACAACTGAATAGTCCCTATAGCGAACCGTACGATTTCTTTTCGCCCCACGGCGGCGTGGTGAATTTCGTGTTTGTGGATGGATCCGTGCACGCGTTGCGAACCACCATTCGCCTTGAAGTGCTTCAAGCGCTCGGAACGCGCGCCGGCGGCGAGGTCATTGACGGAGAGGAATATTGAGCGGGGATCGCTGTGCGACGCGTGCTGTCAACGATTTTCGCCTTGGCGATTATTTCGGGCTGCGACCACAAGCCGCACGCTCCCGCATTGCGCGACGAACCCGTTTATGATAACCCGCGCGACGGGCTGCGCTTCCGCTCTCCGGACGGCTGGGTGCAGGTGGCCAAGTCCGATCCTTCGGCCGCGGTTTCCGACAAAGATTACTTGCTGGTTCGCTATCAGAACCAACCTCCCACCGCTTCATTGGAAGTATCGCGGGCGGATGTTCCCGAATCACAAGACCTGGCGGCCTTGTTGGCGAGCCGATCTCACGGTTCGGCGGGGCCGTGGAGGCCGGGTGGCCCGCCCGAAGAACTCGACGTCGGAAGCGCTCGCGGCACCCGCTACAACTTCACGAGTCAGACCACGACGAAAGAAACGACAGCCGTCCGCCGCGGCGGCCGGGTTTATTTCTTTACGGTGATTTCCGCCACCGCCGACCCGGCGATTCGTCAGCAGGTGCGCCGCGTCATTGCCGATGTGAAATGGAGATAACGAACCGTTAGGGCTCTTTCTTGGTTGTCCGCGTCGGATCAATTCGCCGGATCGCCGCCTTCGCCGCCTCGCGAACCGCTTCGTCTTCATCGTTCAATCGATTTTCGATTTTCACCAGCGCGGCCTTCGCGCCGGGCCCGATTTGGCCCAGCGATCGCACCGCATCGCGGCGAACTCGGGCGTTGGCATCGTCCATCACGAGTATCAGGTCAGGCACCGCCACGGCTGCCCCCGGTCCGATGTCGCCGAGCGCTTCAGCCGCATGTTCGCGAACCAGCGGTTCGCTGTCTGACAGAGCGCGAATTAGCGTGGGAATGGCCGGCTTCGAATCCGCGCCGATTTTTCCCAGGGTGCGAATGGCATTCCAACGCACGTCGCTGCTTGGCTCCTTCTCCACGATTTCAATCAATCGCGGCACGGCCGGTCGGGCCGCTGATTTGAATGCGCTCAGCGGCCGAATCACGTGCGCCCGGTCGTCCGTCGCGAGCCGATCCACGAGCGCC
>JBGQCZ010000232.1:0-7609 GCA_041495645.1 Gemmataceae bacterium
ATGTTCGACATCCTGATTCAAGGCGGCCGCGTCGTCGATGGCAGCGGCAATCCGTGGTTCTACGGCGACGTGGGCATCACGGGCGACCGCATCACCGCCATTGGCCCGCTTTCCTCGGCCGACGCCCGCCACCGCATCGACGCCACCGATCGCGTCGTCGCTCCCGGCTTCATCGACACCCACGTGCACGGAGATCTCGCTCTCCTCGCCGATCCGCTGCACGAACCCGCCGTGCGCCAGGGTGTAACGACCTATCTCAACGGGCAAGACGGCGTGGCCATGGCGCCCTCGTCGCAGTCCACACGCGACTTCATGTGCCGCTATACGGCTGGTTTCAGCGGTGGAATGGCATATGCCGAAGGCCACCTGCCGAAGAAATCACTCCTATCGATCGCCGACTACCTGGCCCTGTTCGATCGCAAATGCGCCATTAACGTCTGCACGTTGGTGCCGAATGGCAATGTGCGTATGGAAGTCATGCTGCTCGATACGCGCACCGCGTCTTCAAATGAAATCGCGAGCATGGGCCGCATCGTCCGCGACGGCATGGAGCAGGGGGCGGTCGGCTTATCGAGCGGGCTCGACTACATCCCGAGCCGTTATGCCGATACGGCGGAATTGACCGCATTGTGCCGCGAGATCGCGCCGTTCGGCGGAGTTTACGTCACGCACATGCGCAGCTACACGCCTGAAGGCGTGATGACCGCCATGGACGAAGTCGAGCAAATCGGCCGCGATGCCGGCGTGGCCGTGCACATCTCGCATTTCAACTGCCTTGCCGAACAAGTCCTGCCGCGATTGGATCAAATGCGCAAGAACGGAATCGACGTCACGTACGACCTTTATTGTTACCTCGCCGGCAGCACGATCCTGGGCATGATTGCCTTGCCGCCATCCGTTCAGGAAGGCGGGATCGACGCGACGCTGGCCCGGTTGAAAGACCCGGCGACGAGAGCGCAGCTAAAGGAATGGTTCGCATCTCCGCGATTGCCCTTGGAACCTGTGCGCCTGACCTACGCCGCAGCGCCGAATTATCAGCGTTACGAGGGCAAGACGCTGGAGCAAGCGGCGAAGGAAGCCGGCCGCGACATCGGCACGTTTGTTTGCGATGCGCTGGTGGCGTCGCACATGGCCGTCGGCTGCATCTCCCCGCACAACAAGCGCCGCACCGACGCCGACGTTCGCGCCTTGATGAAACATCCCGCCATGATGGGCGGGAGCGACGGCATCTATGTGGGCGGCCATCCGCACCCGCGCGGCTGGGGTTGCTTTGCCCGCTACATCGGACATTACGTCCGCGAAGGCGTGTGGACCATCGAGGAATGCGTGCAGCGGCTATCGTTCCATGCGGCGCGACGTTACGGGCTGAAAGATCGCGGCTTGCTCCACGAAAAGATGGCTGCCGATGTGATCGTGTTCGAGCCGAATCACGTGGACGACCGCTCGACCTACGAAAACGGCCGCCAACTCGCCGTGGGCATGGAACACGTGATCGTCAACGGCGAACTGGTGCTGCACAGCGGGCAGAGAACCAAGGCTTTGCCCGGCCGGGCGCTGAAAAAGAGCTGACCGAAGGGATTTCGGTGGTGTATCAGTTTGTAGTGACCCGCTTTAGCGGGTTCGGAAACACCGCCTAAAGGCGGTCACTACGAACCAAACGGAGACACCACCGAGATTTCACCTTGCTTGACTAATAAACGTACGTCCACTATAATCTGGTGGGATTGCGCGCATGGTTGAAAGGTGGAAAAAATGTCCGAAAATGTCCGAAAATGTCCAGAGAGTACTTTTTTCGGCGACCTGACGGGATGTTGGGCCATGAATTTTTCCCGCATTGACGGGAGAATTACGCGCGACGTTTAGAAATCCTGGGCGCGCCCCTTGTGGGAAACCTTCATGACCTGGACTCGACGGCACCTACTCGGTCTGGAAGAACTGACGCGCGACGAGATCGTCACGATCCTCGACGCGGCCGAAGAGTTTGCCGGCGCCGATCACACCGTCTTGCGTGCCGACTTGAAGGGCCGGCAACTGGCCAACCTGTTCTTCGAGCCATCGACGCGCACGCGCAACAGCTTCAGCCTCGCCGCCCGCCGTCTCGGCATGCAAACGCTCGATTTCACTCCGGGCGGATCGAGCGTATCGAAGGGCGAAGCCTTCATCGACACGGCCAAGAACATCGAAGCAATGGGCGTGGATGTGGTCACTGTGCGGCATACCTCGCCGGGTGCTCCGCACTTGCTTTCGCATCACCTGAAGGCCCGCGTGATCAACGCCGGGGACGGCGCTCATGAGCACCCCACGCAAGGCCTGCTCGACATCTTCACGATCCGCAATAAGAGGCGTCGCGTGGACGGGCTTACGGTGGGGTTGATCGGCGACATTCTGCACAGCCGCGTGGCACGCAGCAACATCCACGGTCTAATCAAGCTTGGAGCGAAGGTGATCGCGTGCGGTCCGTCCACGCTGGTTCCGCCCGAGGTGGCCGAATTCGGCGTCGAGGTTTCGCACGATTTCGACGCCATCCTGCCGCGCTGCGACGTGGTGAACCTGTTGCGCGTCCAGTTCGAGCGGCAGCGAACGAGCTTTTTCCCGTCGATCCGTGAATACGCGCGCCTGTTTGGCATGGACGGCGAACGCATGCGCCGAGCCAAGCCCGATCTGTTGATCCTGGCCCCAGGCCCAATCAATCGCGGCATGGAGGTGACGCCGGAAGTCGCCGACTGCCCCGCATCCGCGATTCTGGAACAGGTGAGCAACGGGGTGGCGGTGCGCATGGCGGTGCTAAAGCTATTGTGCGGAGTGTGAATTCGAAAGTTTCGGATGACGATATGACCATCCTTCGCATTGCCAATGGCCGCGTGATCGATCCCGCGCAGAAGATCGATCGCAATGACGATTTGTGGATCGAGAATGACAAGATTCTCGGCATCGGTTCTCGTCCGGACCTGCGCGCCGATCGGACCATCGACGCGGCGGGCAAGATCGTCTGCGCCGGTTTAATCGACATGCACGTTCATCTGCGCGAGCCGGGCCGTGAGGAAGATGAGACCATCGCGACGGGCACGGCGGCGGCGATCGCGGGCGGGATCACGTCCGTGGCCTGCATGCCGAATACCGAGCCGCCGATCGATAGTCAGGCGGCCGCAGAGTTTGTGCGCATGCAAGCGCAGCGGGCCGGGAACGCACATGTTTTCCCCATCGGCACCATCAGCAAGAATCGCGAAGGCAAGGAACTGGCCGAGATCGGCGGGTTGGTCGAGGGCGGGGCCGTGGCTTTCACCGACGACGGTTCGCCGGTGATGAACTCGGAGTTGATGCGTCGGGCGCTCGAGTATTCGAAGATGTTCGACAAGTGCATCCTCTCGCACTCCGAGGACATGACGCTCACCAACGGCTCGATCATGCACGAGGGGTTGGTGAGCTTGCAACTGGGCATTCGCGGAATGCCGGCGGCGGCCGAAGAAATCATGGTGTATCGCGAGATCGCCCTCGCGGAGATCACTGGCGGGCGGATGCACATTCTGCACGTTTCGACGGCGGGCAGCGTTGAATTGATTCGTCAAGCAAAGAAACGCGGGGCGCGCGTCAGCGGCGAAGCCTGCCCGCACCATCTAACGCTGACCGACGAGTCTTTGCGCACCTTCGACAGCAACTTCAAGATGGCCCCGCCGCTACGAACCCAACGCGACATGGATGCCTTGCTGGACGGGTTGTGTGATGGCACGCTCGAAGTCCTGGCGACCGATCACGCGCCGCACTCGCCGGAGAAAAAGTCACGCGAATTCGATCAGTGCCCGAACGGCATCATCGGCTTGGAGACGTTTCTACCCATCTGCATCAAAGCACTCATCGAAACAAAGCGATTGACTTGGCCGCAAGTGATCGAGAAGCTGACGATCAATCCCGCCAAGGTGCTCAGCATCGCCGGTAAACGCGGTTCGCTGCACGCGGGCAAGATGGCCGATGTGACCGTAATCGATCCCGATGTCCAATGGACCATCGACCCGGCGAAATTCGCGTCGAAGAGCCGCAACAGTCCGTTCGCCGGTTGGAAAGTCCGTGGCCGAGCCGTCGCGGTTATTGTCGATGGCAAAGTGAAGATGGAAAAGGGCATGCGGACTTAATGCATCAAGTCATTGACCATCGCCAGTAGAATTAAAAAGACAACGCCCGAGAATCTCGAGACCAATCCATGCGCCTGACGATGCTGAAAGCCAAGATACACCGGGCTACTGTGACCGAGGCCAACGTCGATTACGAAGGCAGCCTGACTGTGGACGCGACGCTGCTCGAAGCGTCGGGGATTCTCCCGCACGAGCTAATTCATGTTTGGGACGTGACGCGTGGCACCCGACTTGTCACGTACGCCATGTGTGGCGAGCCGAATACCGGCATTATCTGCGTGAACGGCGCTGGAGCTCATCTGGTCAAGCCCGGCGATCTGGTCATCGTCGCGGCCTATTGCGAGATGGAACCCGACGAAGCCAAACGGCATCACCCGGTAGTGATTCGCGTGGACGAGAAGAACCGGATCAAGAAATGATCTTCGCTTGCGCTTCAGGCTTGTCAGCTGATTCATACAAGCTTGAAGCGCAAGCGAAAAAGAATCCGATTCATACAAGCCTGAAGCGCAAGCGAAGAAGAATCAGACCTTTGGCAGAAGCAGCGCCGCCGGGTTCTTTAGTTGTTTTGCCAGCGCATTGCCGAACATCGCTCCCACGGCGCCATCGACGAGGCGATGATCGAATGAAAGTGACAGGTACACCATCTCCGCCGGCTTCACCTGGCCGGCGTCATCGTACACCGGCCGCTTGACGATTTTCCCCATCCCCAGGATCGCAACCTCGGGATAGTTGATGATCGGCGTCGAGATCAAGCCGCCAATTCCGCCGATCGACGTGATCGTGAACGTGCCGCCGGTCAAATCCTCGCGCTTCGATTTCCCGGCCCGGGCTTCGTCACTGAGCCGTTCGATTTCCCGGGCGAGTTCGCCGATCTCTTTCTTGTCGGCGTCGTGAATCACCGGCACGATCAATCCTCCGGGCGTGGCGACCGCGACTCCGATGTGATAGCGATCGTGCAGTACGAACTCGTTCGCGGCCTCATCGAAGGTCGAATTCACCACCGGCACTTCCTTGAGCGCATTGACCGCCGCCGCCACGATGAACGGAACGTAGGTCAGCTTGATGCCGTTCTGCGCGAAATGTTCCTGGGACAGGGCCCGCAGTTTCACGAGGTCGGTCACGTCCACTTCGTCGATATAGGTGTAGTGCGGAATGTGCTTCTTGGATTCGACCAGATGTTCGGCGATCTTGCGCCGCAAGCCGAGCAGTTTCACGCGCGTGCCGGGCCGGCCGACGTCGAGAGCAGGGGCCGCAGTTTGGGGTTTGACACCTGCGGGCTGGATCGTCGATGTCAGATCGTCGATGAGGATGCGCCCACCCGGTCCGCTGCCGCGGACCTGAGCCAAATCCAGGCCGAGCTTACGGGCCATGTAGCGCACCGAGGGAGCAGCCTTCACGGCTGTGGCCAAAGTGGGCGCGCCATTGCGATGATTCTCGGCAAGGGGCACAGCGGCCGCCGGCACGACCGGCATTTGGCCATTCACGTTCGCGACCGGATCACCGTCGTAGCTGAGAACCACCGATCCGACTTTGATCTGCTGTCCTGGCTCGGCATTCAAGGCAGTGATCTTGCCCACGAACGGCGACGGCACCTCCATGGTCGCCTTGTCGGTCAGCACTTCCATCAACGATTGACCGCGGCGAACGGCGTCGCCCGGCTTCACCAGCCAGCGGACCAATTCGGCTTCATAAAGGCCTTCGCCAATAGGTGGGAGAGAAAAATCCATGTTGGCACCGGATAGAAAAAACTGCACCACAAAGGACAAAAAGATCACAAAGCAGACACAGAGTCGTTATTCAATCGATTGTCTTTGTGATTTCTTTGTGTTCTTTGTGTTCTTTGTGTTCTTTGTGGTGATCTTCTATTATTACTCCGATTCCGTGGCAATCTCACGTATTGCGGCCAGCACTTGCGGCATTTGCGGCACCGAATTCTGTTCGTAAACAGCGTTCAGGCCGATGCCCGGTATATGCTTGCCGGCCAGCAGCCGCGGTCTCGCCAACAAATCGTAAAAGAACTCGTCGATCACGCGCCGCAGCAAGTGTTCGCCGAAATTCGTGACCTCGCTGTCTTCGTTGACGATCAGCACGCGGCCGGTTTTCATGATGCTTTGCCGGATCATCTTCCAGTCGTAGGGAAAGATACTGCGCAAATCGATCACGTCGCAAGCCTTGCCGTTTTCGGCGCGAACCTTGTCGGCGGCCTGCGCGCACATGGGCAACATCCGCCCATAACTGATGACAGTGGCCGCATCGCCCTCACGCACCAATGACGCTTCGCCAATGTTCACGATGCACTTTTGCAGTTCCGGCCAACGCGGTTTCCACTTGCTGCGATCGCCCACCGGCGCGTCGATCATTTCCTTCAGTTTCTGCTCACTGTCTGGTTCGCCAGGAATCAGTTTGTCGCCCTTGACGCGCAGCAAGGCCTTCGGCGCCAGAAATAATACGGGGTTCGGGTCTTCCACGGCGGCCAGCATCAGGCCATAAGCGTCCAGCGGATTGCTGGGCATGACGATCTTCCACCCGGCGAGGTGCGAGGCGATGCTCTCGAACGAATGCGAATGATATAGGCTGCCGCGAATGCCCGATCCGCTCGGCGTCATGACCACGATGGGCATCTCATAAGCCCCGCACGCGGCCCACGATTGATTGCCGGCAATCTTGAGAAGGTCGATCGTGTTGAAGCCGTAGTCGCAGAATTGAATCTCGCACACAGGGCGGCCACCGGCATAGGCGATCCCCATCGCCGCGCCGATGATCCCGCGTTCATCGAGTGGCGAATTCCAGGCGGTGCGCAAGCCTTGCGTGGCGGTGAACACGCCCCCAAGCGGCGGGCCGACGTCTTCGCCGAAAATGTCCGTTACGCCGAGATTGTCCTCGGCGTAATGCAGCGCCATGCGCACGGCTTGAACGAGTGTGGCCATCAAGAGTTTCCCGTCAACTGAATGCCCGTTTCACTTCCGGGTTGTTCAACACGATCATGCCCCAAATTCCAAATGGCAGGCCGAGCAAGCAACACGGCGTTGTGCAGGGAACAAAGGCGAAGACCGAACCAGTCAGCGCCAGCCCGTGCCGTTTCAGCCGCAGCATGGAGATCGCACCCAACAGAACCACCAGCGAGAAAATAATTTGAAACGGCGCACTCACGAGCATGGTGATGCCGTTTCCTTCGTCTTCAGGGTCCTGGCGGTTGTCCAATAACAGCAGGCCAAGCGCCACGAACAACAGTCCAACCAGAATCCCAATAATTCCAGTGGCCAGAAGTCCATAGGCCGGTACGGCAAGCTTGGCCAGGGCGTTTTCGGGATCGGCGCGGCGGCGGCCGGGGATAAAGTCGTCGTCCCATTCGTTCGGATCGTCCGCGTAATCGGAATACGGCCGCGGTCCGCTTCGCGCCGGCGGCGATTCTTCGGGCTCGGTTCGATAACTCGGCTTAGGCGCGCCGGTTCGGTCCTCGATAGCAGCGAACTGCGTCAGAC
>JBGQCZ010000233.1:0-7606 GCA_041495645.1 Gemmataceae bacterium
GCCGTGGAAAATCAGCATGCCGAAAACGAAAATGCCGACCACGCCGCCCCAGCTGTAACCCCATCGCCATTTGATGTCGGGCCCGGCTCGGCGGTGCATAATGTAGAGCACAACGGCCACAAGCGGAAGCAACAGGTGCAGCCACATCACCGCCGAATGCGCGGTGGTTTCCGTGCGTAGCTGCGGCATTCCCTCGATTCGAATCAGACCAATGCCGGTAACACAAACGAGCACGCCGACGAGGAAGAGCGTGGTGCCCAAGCGAACCGCCAAACGATTGGGCCGCTTGCGCGCGGAAATCCAGTGCAACACGCCGAAGGCCAGAAATGGAATGAGGGCAACGAATCCGACGGCGATATGAGCCAGCAGCATCCAGTATTTGAATGGCGTCGTGTAGGTCTTGCCGGTGAGGGAATCGAGCCAGCGAATGCTGGAAAGATAAACGCCGGTCGCGCCGAGAGCGGCCACGGCGAGAAAAATGAACGCCAGAACGATCTTCAGGCGCGGACTGACGGCGGGCACATAGGGTTGCCCCCAGGCGTCGCGCAGCCCGGCGTTCGCGGCAGACGGAGAATCGACAGTCATCGAACAAATACCACGGCCGAAAAGTGTCATCAACTCGGGATGCGCCGGCCGGCCAATTCAACGCGGCCCATGCGCCCTTCCCCACAAACCGAAAAGTCAGGCCGCGATTTGTCTGGGCGGATGGAAAATGTCGTTTGCCCGTTGGACGGGCAATTGCAGATCAGAAAGACAGGCCCACCCGGGTCGATTCAAGGTCGGCGCGTCATCTTGGGACAGGAAACAATAGAGGTCGCTGGCAAAGACAGTGGCTTGTGACGGGGGCGGCGCAAGCGGCACATCTTGCCGTTCCTGGCAAAGCGGTCCGTCGCAAGGCTTGGCTGGATCCGAAATCGGGCGTGCCGGTGATAACGGCACACGATGCTCAGCGTGGCTTGTGCCGACCATCACGTAATCACCGCAAGTCGCTTTCACCGCTCCGGGGAACGCCAAAGCCGCAAGCAACGGTAACACCGCGCCCAGCAGAGAATGCCAGCGGAAGAGGAGAATTCGACTCATTTCTATTAACAAGCGTAACCGTACCAAATTCGGCCGTCAAGCAGATAAACGGTATTAATGCCTGGGCGTTACGGATCTTTCAGCACGGCCGGCTTTTGGTTGCCGATCGCACTGATTCGCAGGGCGCAACCGAGTCTCAGATCTTTGATCACCGCCGCGTGGCGCGACTGCGTCAGGCCGGCGCCGACGTTTTCACGCGCGTATTGCAAAAGCTGTTTATCCGTCGAGGAACGCATTTGCACGGCCAGTTTCTTGGCGATTACCAGGGCCGGGCAACTATGATCGATCGCGGCGGCTTTGTTCAATCCGCGAACGAGGGCAAACGCCGATTCCGGCGGCAGCTTTTGAAACTCCTCCATGGCTTTCTTGGCTTCGGGACCTTTCAACTTGCCGGTGTCGGCGTCAATGAAACGGTCGATGATCTCGTCGAATTTGTCTTCCTCGGCCTTGGTGGTCTCGGGCAAACTCGGGGCCAACGGGTGCGGCTTTCGCGGGGTGGTGTCGTCCGAGTTACGTTTGGCCGGCGGCGGATCGGCACCGAGCGTCAAGCCGATGAGAATCGTAACGGCGAGTGTGTACATGACGCCTTCCCCGCAAAAAAGCCGATCGGTTGGCTTAAGTTAACTTGAGTCAGCTTACTCGTAAACCGTGGCCGCGAGCAAGATTTGCCCAAGCAGTTTCCAGCTCGGCTGATCGGGAACTGGTTCCTGTTGATTTTTGAAATAGCCATCCATGTCTTCCGACCAGCTTGCCACTGCTTCCAAATAGGCGGGAAGGGTCGCATTCTCCCATTCGCCAACATTCACGTCAGCATGAAGAGCCCGCACAAATCGAACGAAATCGTTACGATTCTGAATCGTCTGAACCATTTTTTCGAGGGTCGCTGGTTGCGGCCGATTGATTTTGACGCTCATTTGGTTCGCCTCGTACTTTCACCGACACGCCTTCATTGATCGTTGTGAACTTCCAAGATTCCGACTCGATTTCTTTCGCCGTGGCCAAGCGAAATGGTACGTCGATGCCTGCCCGTCGGAACGCTTCAAGTCTCCGATTATCGAGAGTGTACCAAACCGCGCCTTTTTTCATCAGCTGGATGGGCGGCACAGCATCTGGTGAAATTTGTCCCGACGTCAACGTCGCAGCCAAATCGTCAATCCACCGCCCGTCGCGAAATCGATAACTGACACTATTCTGACTGTATCTTATCTGATCGGGCGGCATTCTGCCCGACAATTCAGAGCCGGGCGCCGTCATTTCGAGTGAACCTCCATCCGCAGCGCCTCTTCGCTCGGCGGCAGGCCGCGTTCGGCTCGAACCCGTTCCACCTCTGCATAAACCTCAGTGAGAACCCGTTCGTTTGTCAACAGGCTGCGAATCTCGACCCAATAGGCCCACAGGTTGATCAGGATCGCGACGATCGCCCCGATGAGATGCAACTGATATGGCCAATCGTGGAGCTGCCGCCCCCCGCCGGCGGCAGCCGTCGCGATCGTGGCCAGCATCGCGAACAGGGCCGGGGGAAACGTCTTGCGCTTGAGTTCTCGGGTCGTCTTGTAGAGCGGGGCGTCCGGCATGTCGTAGGCAAGGGTTACTTCACGCACCCAGCGGCCGGTGCCCAGGAAGTAAGTGAAAATCATGCAATGAACCAGCAGCGTCGCAACCGAGGCAAACAGTCCGCACAGAAAATGCACGTGAAACGTGTTGCTGCCCGGATCGGTGAGGCCGCCCGTCCACATGGAAATCAGCCCGAACGTGAAGCTGAGAAGCAAGGCCATACCGTTGGCAATGGCCATTGCGGAAAAGATTCTGATCATGAATTAGCCGGAAATTGGGGTGAACAGTCTTGACCGGCGTCGGCCGGTCGGGCAAGCTACGCGGGTCGGGAACATTGTGCACGGGGTAACGAGGCGATAGAGCCGCACCCGGTCACGAGCGGCAAAATTGCTACACTCAAGTGTAGACCCTGCGCTATAATACGTGGCGGGCGTAACCACAGGCTGCGCGCTGCTCCTAAGTATTGCTTCTTGAGCGGCGCGAGGTCCGCGATTCGGAGACTTCGGGTCGATCCGTCGCCTTGTTAGCGAGACCAGACATGGGTGCCGCATGCCCCACGATCGGCATGTTCCCCTTTGCCAAGTTTTCGCTATTGGACCCTGAGGTCCTGATTGCCACGGGCTTCCTGGCCGCGACCCTGTTTGTTGGAGCAGTGGCCATCGCTCTGATCGATCGTTGGCGGAAGCGAGAGCTAAATGAGACGTATTCGGCACACGACCAACTGGCCTCATTTCGCTTATTGTATGAACGAGGCGAATTGAGTGCCGAGGAGTTCGACCGGGTCCGCCGGCAACTGTTGTCGCGATTGAAACACGAAGCGGCCGCGCCTCCACCGAAAGTCGTGAAGCCTTCGACCGCCGTAACCGAGACGCCGCCCGCCCCGTTGCCGCCCCTGCCGCCTGAGACCGAAACTGGTTCCGCAAACACCTGACCGACCGACATGCCTCCGAGGGAGGGGACATGGCATCCAGAGACGTGGACGGGCGAAGGCCAACCGGAAACACCGGTCGCAACCGCAACGCCTATTGCTCGTTCTGCCGCAAGAGCCATCGCGACGTCGGCCCGCTGGTCGAAGGCCCCGGCGACGTGTACATCTGCGGCGAATGCATCGAATTGTGCCAGTCCATTATCGAGCAGGAAAAACGCCGCCGCGGCTCGCGCAATTCCAACTCGCCACGCACCCCGACTCCGCGCGAAATCAAAGAGAAGCTCGATCAATACGTTGTCGGCCAACAGCGCACGAAAAAGGTCCTTTCGGTCGCCGTTCACAACCACTATAAGCGGCTCGGCATGAACGATTTCGGCCGTAGCGATGTGGAAGTGGACAAGAGCAACATCCTGCTCATCGGGCCAACGGGCAGCGGCAAGACTCTGCTCGCGCGGACGCTCGCCAAACTTCTGGACGTGCCGTTCGCCATCGGCGACGCGACCACGCTTACCGAAGCCGGCTATGTCGGCGAGGATGTGGAAAACCTGTTGCTCAAGCTTCTCCACGCGGCCGATTTCGATATCGATGCGGCCCAGCGCGGCATTATCTACATCGACGAAGTCGACAAGATCGCCAAGACCCAAAACAACGTGAGCATTACCCGCGACGTATCGGGCGAAGGCGTGCAGCAAGCGCTGCTGAAAATGCTCGAAGGCACCGTGAGCAACGTTCCGCCACAGGGCGGCCGCAAGCACCCCGAGCAGCAGTACATTCAGGTCGATACCAGCAATATCTTGTTCATTTGCGGCGGAACGTTCGTCGGGCTGGAAAACGTGATCGCTCGCCGGGTCGGCAAAAACAGTTTTGGTTTCGGCGGCACCGAAGACGACGGCGAAAAACGCCTCGGCGAAATGCTTGCCAAAGTCACCAGCGACGACCTGATCGAGTTCGGCATGATTCCGGAATTCGTGGGCCGGCTGCCGGTGATGGCCCCGCTCGAACCGCTTGATGAAGACGCGCTCGTCCGCATCCTGACCGAGCCGCGCAACGCCTTGGTACGGCAATTCCAGAAACTATTTGAGGTCGAAGGGGCGGAGCTCGAGTTCGACGGCAAGGCCTTGAAGGAAATTGCCCGACTAGCCAAGTCCCGCGACACCGGGGCCCGCGGCCTGCGCAGCATCGTCGAGGAAATCATGCTCGACGTGATGTTCGACCTGCCCGAGCTCGAAAGCAAGGGCCGCTACCTCGTCACGGAAGACGTGGTCAAAGGCGTCAAGCCGCTCTTTGAGAACAAACAACCCGACAAGAAAAGCGCCTGAGACGCCTTAACCGCGCCCACGATCGCCTACGGCGCGCGGAGACAGACCTTATTGCTCATACTTTTTGGAGACGATCGATCCGGTGCGGGCATCAATCACGTAGTGAGGACCGCCGCCCTTGAGCCTTGCGTCTTTCAGTTCATAATCCACGTGCCAGCCGTCGTCCTCCAGCACGAGTTGAATGCGGTAGGCAGACAAGTCGCGGTATGCTCGCGTCGCGTCCGCCTGTGCAATGCTCAAAATCTGATCGCCGCTTAGGATCGCCGGATTTGGAATCTTCAAGGTACTTTGACTCATGTTTTCCTCTCCGAGAAGCAAGCCGTCCGTTCAGGGTGGATAGCCAGGGCCGCCGGTCAAGTCCCCGCGACGAGAATCCGGTCCCGTCGTGTGTACTCCGTCGTCGGCTCGGATTAAGCACGGGACACCGAATAGCGAAGCCGATTGCGTATCCGCCGCACTTGGGCCAGGCTCCCATCCCTCGGCGCTCGGATTGGGGTGGGTATGGAAAGTGCCCACGACTACTGAACCCGTTGCCGTTGGCGGCGTAATCAAATCCAGACTGGCCCGGCCACCTGCGGCTGCGCGGCGCACACCGAATCCACCCGACGCGGTGTCCATGTAAATCCAACCGCCCTCTTCGTGTCGTTGTGCCGGATCGTTTGGGTTCGAATCGATCCAGGCTTGCTCCAGGGCCTGTTGAACAATTGGTTCGTTCAAGAGGCCTGCGATTGTTGGTGCTTGCATTCGGCCGATCAACGACACGTCTGGGAAGCGATTGCGCTCAAACCTTAATCTCAGGCTACCGGAAAGAGAGTTCCAGTTCAATCGAATTGCCGACGCGTCCCGCGCGCAACGGAGTTCGCAATTATCGATTGCGCGCGCGGCCGTGCTATTTGTTGGGAACCAGTTGTTTGGCCAGGTTTTCAATTTGTCCGGCGGACATATCTGCGGTAATGGTCACGGAATTGCCGCGGACGAGCGTTCGCATCGCGGCCAGGATTTCGAACAACGGCGCCAGTTCAGGTCTTTCCTTGATCGCATTCGGCGCAACAAGTTTCAGTCCGGTCGTGACGTCGATGAGAATCCGGTTGATCGCGAGCGCGGCCTGCGGCGTCTGATTGAGCACGTGGAATTCGAGCCGAGCGCCGTTTTCGACGCGCAGTGAGCCGACCATGCCGTCGATCTTTTCAATGGCTTTCTGTTGGGCCTGATCTTCAACCGGGAGTGCGCCCGCCACCGCCGGCAGCGCGGCGATCCAGGCCGTTTGCCGCGCGTCGGCTTTTTGAATCAGCGCGACCAATTCCTTCTTCGGCTTGCCGATCTTGTTAGTGTTGCGGAGCGAGTCTTTATCGCCGGACATCAGGAGCGTGCTGTCGCTGATGAACGAGGCGAAAATCGGTTTGTTTTCCTGGCTCGTGCCTTCGTAGATGGTCGCTCCGCCGTCGCGATGAATCTTGAACTTGTCCTTTCGCTCAGCCGCGACCTGTTGGGCCAATTGGGCGATCTTCTCCCGGTTGAATTTTCCGTTGACGATCACGAAGCCGGTGTCGGCCGCGCCGGACGACAACGCCACCGTCACGCGGCTGACATCCTTGAACGGATCGAGTTCGAGATACTTGAGCACTTCCTGGATTTGGCCATTGCCCTTGAGAGCCTCTTCGATCGCGGCGCGCAGGTACTTTTTGCCCAGCGCCGAATTCAGCAACTGGTCGATGTTGACCGAAAGGACCAGTTCCGATTCGTTCGGCAGGTATGGATCGACATCGGCCGAGCGGGCCGGTCCGGCCGCGAACAAGCCCAAGAGCAGACCGGCAAAATTGCGGACGAAGCGCATGGGAAAGCCTTTCCGAAAAGGGACGAATTCCGTCGGGACGGAATCATACCGCAATTACCCGAATTCAGGAAAGGCGGTTTCGCCGCACCGCAACTGCTTACGGCGCCGTCGATTAGCTGGCTCGGGTAATGAGGCATTTGAGGTAGCCGGTTTCACGGCAGGAAATGGCAACCGGGTGATCCGGAGCGGCCCCGCGGCGCTCGATGATTTGCAGGTCGCGACGCTGCTCGGCGGCCACCTGACCCAGCGAATCCTCGATCATGTCGAAAGTGATGAGGCCGGAGCAGCAGCACATGACCAGAATTCCGTCCGGGTCGAGCATCTGCAACGCGAGAGTCTGGAGCCGGCGATAACCGCGCAGGGCCTCGGGAATGGCATGCCGGGCGCGCGCGAATTTCGGAGGGTCCAGCACGATCAGGTCGAAGCGGCGGCCTTCCTGATGGAGCCTCGCCATGCCGTCGAACACATCGTCTTGGACAAACTCGACATTGCCGAGGCCATTGAGTTGGCCGTTTTCGCGTGCGAGGGCCAGCGCCGGTTCGGACGAATCGAGCCCCAGGACTTCGGACGCTCCCGCTTTGGCGGCTTGCAACCCGAAGCCGCCGCTATAGCAAAAGGCATCGAGCATACGCCGGCCGGCGGCATAACGCGCCACGGCCGCCCGATTGTCGCGTTGGTCCAGATAGTAGCCGGTCTTTTGGCCTTCGCGGACATTGACCAAGAAGCGCAGGCCGTTTTCCTCAATGGTCACCGGGCCGGCCGGTTCCTCGCCGCGCAGCAGCCCGTCTTGAATCTCCAATCCTTCGAGTTTGCCGATGCCGCGTTCGGTACGAAGGTAAATGCCCGTGGGCTTCAGTAATTCCATCAAAAGATCGGCGAACATCTCTCGCC